>CAUSHT010000072.1:0-7591 GCA_963531275.1 uncultured Neisseria sp. | reverse complement strand
TGCACGCCTCCGAGCTGCACCTCGCCCATCCGCTGACCGGCGAAAAACTGATCCTGAAAGCGCCCCTGCCGCAAGAATTGGCGCAATTTGTTTTAATGTTGGAAAATCAGGAAAAGGCCGTCTGAAATCAAATAGATTTACTTAACCCAAAATAAGGAAACGTCATGTCTAAATTTTATCTTCTATTAGCATTAATTTTAGCTGGTTGCACAACTGCATCGGGAATCCAAATCGTTGAAAAGGGCAACTCGGGTTTTGATACAGCAATCATTTACAAAGGCAAAGAAACTATTTTAGATGTTAATGAAAATAATGAACAAGAATATCGCATATTCCACCAAGGAGCATCAGGATTTACTCCTTCAACTGCCGTGAGACACAGTGCTGAAAAAAGAGCACAGGCTTTCTGCAAACAAAAAAATAAAAGTATGAAAGCAATTAGAGAAAGAGCATCTACTCCTCCTCACATCTTAGGGAATTGGCCTAGGATTGAAATTATTTTTATCTGCACAGAGACAAAACAAGATATTGATAATTCAAGCAACAACAAAAAATATGATCAATTAGTAAATTTAAAGAAATTATTAGATCAAGGTATTCTTTCCGAACAAGAATTCAATCAAGAAAAAGTTAAAATATTAAGTAACCCATAGTTCTATTCGTGTATTTTGGTGAATTCAGCCACACCAAAATACACTTTTAAAATAATAAGTTATTCAAGGCCGTCTGAAAGGAAACCCATGAAACCCAAACTCATCATTTTCGACTGGGACGGCACGCTTGCCGACACCACCAACCCCATCATCCACACCTTCCAACAAAGCTTTGCCGATTGCGGCCTGCCCGTTCCCGAAGCCGACCAAATCCGCCCGCTCATTGGATACAGCCTCTCCGGCATCATCCGCCGCCTTGCCCACAACGTCAGCGAACACGTTCAGGAAACCCTGATTGAGACCTATGCCGCGCACTACCTCAATCCCAACAACCGCAACATGACCCTGTTCCCCGAAGCCCTGCCCTGCCTGCAACGCTTGAAGCAACAAGGCTATTGGCTTGCCGTAGCGACCGGCAAAGGCCGCAGCGGACTGGATAGGTCCATCGAGCAAACCGGCACCCAAGCCTTCTGGCTGGAAACCGCCTGCGCTAGCGAATATCCGTCCAAACCCGCACCCGATATGGTACTCGCCCTCTGCGACCGACTAGGTGTTGAACCGGAAGAGGCCGTCGTCGTCGGCGACACCACCCACGACCTAGAAATGGCCGCCAATGCCAAAATCCGCGCCATCGCCGTTACCACCGGCGCGCACACCGCCAAACAGCTTTCCGCCCTGCCCCATGTCGCCATGCTCAACAGCCTGGCCGAATTGCCTGACGTATTGGAAACCTTATAAAAAGCTATGCAACATCTATATTAAAGGCCGTCTGAAACCTATTTTCAGACGGCCTTGAATTTGTTTTATCGATCCGAACGCACCCTGACAAATGTTGCAAATTTCGGCGTTCCTTTTTGCGTAAAACCACGATAACGGTAAGTAATCAGCGCACCGATTTTCGGCGGATGATCGCGGTCCTTATCCTTAAAACCGCTACCGATACGAAACTCGCCATATCGGTTTTTACACCCGACCGCACCCAAACGCCCGACATTGCGCCCTTTGCCCTCATAATGACGCGTTACCGTACATTCATCATCATATTCACTTTTCAGCTTCAACAGCTGCCCATTTCTACCGCTTGCATAACGGGCTTCAGGTTGACGCAGCATCACCCCTTCCCCACCCAGCGCTTCAACTTGTTTCAAAAAATCCAAAGCATGCTGTTTGTCGCGCACCTTGATTTGCGGAATAACCGTAAACCGTGCCGACGGGTGTAATTTCAGCCATTTCGAAGCCGTTTCCAGCCGCTGATACAGATTACCCTGCGCCTGTGGCACATCAAAAACATGCAAACGGATACCGTCCCAATTTCCCGAGGCAGAACGCACCGTCGCGGAAATTTGCTCAAACCGCCCTCGTCCGCTGTATAACTCGCCATCCATCGGAAACGGCGGAAAACCTGCTGTAAAACCTTTGGGTGGTGTAAACGCATAGCCCTGACGACTGACTAGCTGCCTGCCGTCCCAATACGCGCGTACGCCATCCAACTTTTCACTCATGGCCCAACCGGCAATATCTTGATTTTTATATTCCTGCGCCAACAACAAATCTGCACCAAACGCCGCTGAGATGAAAGAAGCCGCAAAAATCGGTATCATGGTTCGCATTACATTATTCATAAGACACTTTTCCATATTTGCTTTTGTTATTATATATGCATAATAACAAAGGCCGTCTGAAACGTAAATAAACATTAAATAAGCATTTCCTAGGAACACCTATGGCACTCCAATTTGAAATTAACGCCGTTACCCCTTTCCGTCAAAACTGCACGCTGATTTGGGACGATGAAACAAAAGAAGCTGTTTTGACCGATGTCGGCGGCGACGTCCCTTATTTATTGCAACAAGTCCAAAACAAAGGCCTCAAGCTGACCGCCATTTGGCTGACCCACGGCCATCTTGACCACGCAGGCGGCGTGGTTGAACTTTTGAAAACCTGCGACGTACCTGTTCTCGGCCCGCACAAAGACGACGAATTCCTGCTCCAAGCCCTTCCGCAAACAACGGCGCAATACGGTTTCCCCGTCTCTCCGTCATTCACGCCGACACGCTGGCTGGAAGAAGGGGAAACGCTCAAGGTCGGCAACCACAGCTTCCAAGTCCTCCACATTCCCGGCCACACTCCCGGACAAGTCGTTTTTTACAACGCCGAAAACGGGCTTCTAGTTGCAGGCGATGTTTTGTTTTATGAGACCGTTGGTCGCACAGATTTTCCGCGCGGCAATCATGATGACCTCATAAACAATATCTGCGCTAAACTATTAACCTTGCCCGAAAACACGCAAGTTATCGCCGGACACGGCCGCATGACCAGCATCGGGCATGAGAAAAGGTACAATCCGTTTCTGGTTCGTTAATATGAATGTTGTATAAAGCCAACATTCCGGCATACACAAATTATGCGTATCAAGGAAAACTGGCATACAATTTGCAGGGATAACACCCGAAAGATTAAGTACCTAATCTCCGGCAAATGCCAAAATGAACTAAAGCACAAAGATAACAAGGTATTACGCAATACAACCTGATTTATCGAAAACCGGACATCTCTAAACCCCAAGCCTGACTCGCAGTGAAATTGTTACAAAGTGACAATAAATGTCAGTCAGGCCGTCTGAACGGTTTTGCCGATTCAGGCGGATACAGCAGAGATGGGGCGCAATGCCCTGCCGGAATGTGCCGATGTTCTACTTGTCAAACCGTCGGGTACATCTTTAAGAAGCACAACATTATTTGGGTAAACCGGCAAACTCGCTGCCGGCACTAACAGGCCGTCTGAAAAGTTCGGCCGGTAAAATCAATAAAAGGATTATCAAATGAAAAAAATCGCAAAAGTGGGCTTCGTCCTGCTGGCTACCGGCCTGCTGGCCGCCTGTGCTACTAAGAGCAAAATCACTCCTGAAGGCACTACCGACGAGCCTCGCTTCCCTAAACCTTACTCCCTGACCTTCAACAAAGACCGCGGTACATTCCCGACTTTTGACGAGTTGGATCAAATGCGTCCTGGTCTGACCAAAGACGACATCTACAAAATCCTCGGCCGTCCTCACTACGACGAAGGCATGGTTGGCGTGCGTGAATGGGACTACTTGTTCCACTTCTACACCCCAGGCGTAGGCGTTGACCCTGAAAACACTTCCGGCGTTGAAGGCATCACTACTTGCCAATACAAAGTGATCTTCGACAAAGACAAATTTGCACGCAGCTTCTTCTGGAATCCAGTATTCCCTAAAGATGCCGTATGTCCTCCTCCAGCACCTACACCTAAACAAGAGCCTCAAGTGATCATCCGCGAGATCATTAAAGAAGCTCCTAAACGCATCCGTCAATAAGGACAAATTTGAAACGGATCCTATTGGGTATAGCCTTGGCAGCAGGTCTGAATTCTTTGGCCGCTGCCGATGCTGTCAGCGACTATATCCAACGCAAAAAAGTTGTGGTCAATACAGCCAAGGCGGAGCTTTGCTTTGCCGATGACGGTCAGTGCCATCCGGTATTGATCGGCAAGACCACGCCGAAAGGCAAATTCAATATGACGCCGATGATGACCAGCAAACCGGGTTACGGTGGCGAGGTTATCGGCTTCAAAGAAGAAAATGACTTTCTGTTTGCATTACACAGGGTATGGACGCTCAAACCACAAGAAAGACGCATGGAACGCATCGCCTCCCCTCATGTGGCCGACCGCATCATAACCAATGGTTGTATCAACGTACAAAATAATGTGTACGAAAAACTGCGTCAGTATTTCATTCTGGAAATCATCTGATGTAAGTCAGTCAAACAAAGGCCGTCTGAAACTTTTCAGACGGCCTTTGTTCTCAAACGAAAATTCAACGGCAATTTGCTTGCTCCGTCAGTACCAAACGAAGAATATTTGACCGCTTCATCCTCAATTCATCCTCAAGCCATATCACTTTTTACCATATCCAAAGAACCAACGGTTATTTATGCCGTTTCTCGCCCAATGCTAGAATCGCGCGTTTATTATCGGCTCGCCGAGAAATCAAATAAATAATATAGTGGCAGGAATAGCTTTCATTCCCTACCCCCCTCACACACAAACATCATGACCGATTCTTCTGCAAAATTACCCAATTTGTGGCTGCTGATTGCCGCTGCCGCCTCCATCCTGCTGATTACCATCGGCATGAGGATGACTTTAGGGCTTTTTGTCCTGCCCGTCGTCAACTCGACCGAATTGAGCATGACCCAGTTCAGCCTGATTATTGCCGTTTTCCAATTGATGTGGGGCATATCGCAACCCTTGTCGGGTGCATTGGCCGACCGTTTCGGCGCGTTTAAAGTTTTAGCCGGCGGTACGGTTCTGTTGATTGCCGCCTGTCTGATGGTGCCGCAAATGCCGACTTATTGGGGGCTGATGCTGGGTATCGGTTTATTGTTGGCATTCGGTACGGGTTCGGGCGGATTTTCCATCATTATGGGACAGGTCGCCGCCAAAACGCCGCCTCATCGGCGCGGCTTGGCTTCCGGCTTGGTCAATGCAGGCGGGTCAGCAGGGCAATTTTTGTTCGCGCCGCTGGTTCAAGGTTTGATTGCCCTGCCCCATGTCGGCTGGACGGGGACATTTTATGTTTGGGCAGTCATTGCCATCTTGATTTTGCCGATTTCTTGGTGGCTGGCCGGCGGCAAACATGCTGCTCATACCGTCCATACCGACGACGGCGGCCAAACCCTGAAGCAGGCCGTCTGCAAGGCTTTCGCCAACCGCAGCTATATCTTGCTGCATTTGGGTTTCTTTACCTGCGGTTTCCACATTGCCTTTTTGGTTACCCACCTACCGACCGAAATTTCACTTTGCGGCCTCCCCGCTATGGTCGCTTCGACCTCCATTGCCATTATTGGTTTGGCAAACATCGCCGGCTGTATTTTTTCAGGCTGGTGTACCGGCAGATTTTTGGGCAAATACGTCCTCTTCGGTTTATATGCTTCGCGTGTCGCCATGATATTAATTTATCTGGCCTCCCCTAAAACCGATTTGAACTTCTATCTTTTCGCCGCCGGACTCGGTTTTACTTGGCTGGCAACCGTCGCCCCCACCGCCGCCATTACCGGCAAACTTTTCGGTACACGCTACTTGGCCACCCTCTTCGGGTTAACCATGTTGAGCCATCAAATCGGCGGCTTTTTGGGTTCGTACATCGGCGGCATCGTCATCACGCGCTTCAACGATTACGGCTGGATGTGGTACGCCGACGCAGTCTTGGCAGGAGCGGCCGCCCTGTTGAATTTACTGATTCATGAACGGAAAGCGGCTGCCGCCTGACACGGAAACATTGACATTTCAAGGCCATCTGAAACGTTTCAGACGGCCTTTGCCTTATTCCATTTTTTGTGTTTTATCCACAATCGATATTCCTATCCATTATTTAACACTCCCTTACAAACCCGTTAAAATACTGCCTTTATCATGCTGATTGTCTGACTCTGATGAACTGGTCTTATCTGATCGATGCCATCCCTAAATTTGTCGATGCGGCAAAGCTGACGCTGGAATTGTCGGTATATGGCGTCGTTTTGTCGTTACTGTTCGGCCTGCCCGTTGCCGTGGTTACGGCATACCGCATCCGCCCCTTCTACGCATTGGCACGCGCCTATATCGAGCTGTCGCGCAATACGCCCCTGCTGATCCAATTGTTTTTCCTGTATTACGGCCTGCCGAAAATGGGCATTAAATGGGACGGTTTCACCTGCGGCGTGATCGCACTGGTTTTCTTGGGCGCAAGCTATATGGCGGAAGCCATCCGCGCCGGTATTTTGGCCGTCCCCAAAGGGCAGATCGAAGCGGGCAAGGCCATCGGTTTGAGCCGCTTTCAAGTGTTCCTCTATGTCGAATTGCCTCAGGCATGGGCGGTCGCCGTTCCCGCCATCGGCGCAAACGTATTGTTTTTGATGAAAGAAACATCTATCGTCAGCGCGGTCGGTATTGCGGAATTGCTGTTCGTTACCAAAGACATCATCGGCATGGACTACAAAACCAACGAAGCCTTGTTCCTGCTGTTTGCCAGCTACCTGATCATCCTTCTGCCCGTTTCGCTTCTGGCGCGCTGGGCCGAAAACCGCGTACGGAGTGCAAAATATGGTGTTTGACTGGCTATTTGAAGGACAAAACGTGGCACGCTTGGGCGAAGGCCTATTGCTGACAGCGCAAATTTCCCTGGCCTCCGTTGCCGCTTCCTGCGTATTGGGTACGCTGTTCGGCTTGGTTTTGCGTTCGCGCAACCGGCTCATCCGCTTTATCGGACGGTTTTATCTCGAAACCATCCGAATCGTGCCGATTTTGGTGTGGCTGTTCGGCCTGTATTTCGGCCTATCCGTCTGGACAGGCATCCACATCGACGGATTTTGGGTCTGCGTCTGGGTATTTACCATGTGGGGCATCGCCGAAATGGGCGATTTGGTCCGCGGCGCATTGGAATCGATTGAAAAACACCAGGTTGAATCAGGCCTGGCACTCGGCTTGAGCCGCGGGCAGGTATTCCGCTACATCGAGCTGCCGCAAAGCATCCGCCGCGTATTGCCCGGTGCCGTCAATCTGTTTACGCGCATGATCAAAACCAGCTCGCTCGCCTCCCTTATCGGCGTCATCGAAGTCGTCAAAGTCGGCCAGCAAATCATCGAAAACTCGCTGCTGACGCAACCCAATGCTTCATTTTGGGTTTACGGCCTGATTTTTATGCTGTATTTCTTCTGTTGCTGGCCTCTGTCACTGCTGGCGGCAAAACTTGAACAAAAATGGGAACACTGACATGGCTTTACTGAGCATCCGCAACCTGTACAAACAATACGGCAACGTAACCGCCATTCAATCCTTAGACTTGGACTTGGAAAAAGGCGAAGTCATCGTACTGCTGGGCCCGTCCGGCTGCGGCAAATCCACCCTCCTGCGCTGCGTAAACGGTTTGGAGCCGC
>CAUSHT010000071.1:0-7690 GCA_963531275.1 uncultured Neisseria sp. | reverse complement strand
AATTCAGACTTCGTCATGTCTGCAACCTTATTCTTGGTCGCCGGACAGTTTGGCTTTCAGCAAGTCGCCCAAGCTGGTAGTACCTGCATTGGCAGTTGCAGCGGCGTTAACTGAATTCAGCGCTTCGCGGTTTTCTTTAGCGTCTTTCGCTTTAACAGACAGACGGATGCTGCGGTTTTTGCGGTCAACGGTAACGATAACGGCTTCAACTTCGTCGCCTTCTTTCAGTTTGGTAGTCAGGTCTTCAACGCGGTCAGCAGCGAATTCAGAAGCAGGCAGGTAGCCTTCAACTTCTTCAGACAGGGCAACTACGGCACCTTTGGCGTCAACAGATTTCACAGAACCTTTAACCAAAGAACCTTTGTCATTTACGCTGATGAAGTTGCCGAACGGATCACCTTCCAGTTGTTTGATACCCAAAGAGATGCGTTCTTTTTCAACGTCGATGGCCAATACAACAGCTTCAACTTCTTCGCCTTTTTTGTATTTGCGTACAGCTTCTTCGCCGGCTTCAGTCCAAGACAGGTCAGACAAGTGAACCAGGCCGTCGATGCCGCCAGGCAGACCTACGAATACGCCGAAGTCAGTGATAGATTTAACTGCGCCGGAGATTTTGTCGCCTTTGTTGTGGTTGGCGGCAAACTCTTCCCAAGGGTTAGCTTGGCATTGTTTCATACCCAAAGAGATACGGCGGCGGTCTTCGTCGATTTCCAGGATCATTACTTCAACTTCGTCACCCAATTGAACAACTTTGCTTGGGTGTACGTTTTTGTTGGTCCAATCCATTTCGGAAACGTGTACCAAACCTTCGATGCCTTGTTCGATTTCAACGAACGCACCGTAGTCAGTCAGGTTGGATACTTTACCGAACAGGCGGGTACCTTGTGGGTAACGACGGGTCAGGCCGCTCCAAGGATCTTCGCCCAGTTGTTTCATACCCAGGGAAACGCGTTGTTTGTCTTGGTCGAATTTCAGGACTTTAGCTTCTACTTCTTGGCCAACTTCCAAAACTTCGCTTGGGTGTTTCACACGGCGCCATGCCAAGTCGGTGATGTGCAGCAGACCATCGATGCCGCCCAAATCAACGAATGCACCGTAATCGGTGATGTTTTTAACGATACCTTTGATAACTGAACCTTCTTGCAGGTTTTCCAGCAAGGCTTTGCGTTCTTCGCCCAAAGTAGCTTCCAGAACAGCGCGGCGGGACACAACAACGTTGTTGCGTTTTTTGTCCAGTTTGATCACTTTGAATTCAATTTCTTTGCCTTCGAAGTGAGAAGTGTCTTTTACAGGACGTACGTCAACCAAAGAACCTGGCAGGAATGCGCGGATGCTGTTGATCATAACAGTCAGACCGCCTTTGACTTTGCCATTGATAACGCCGGACAGGATGTCGCCGTTTTCCATAGCTTCTTCCAAAGCGATCCAGTCGGCAGCGCGTTTGGCTTTTTCGCGGGACAGTTTGGTTTCGCCGAAGCCGTTTTCAACAGATTCGATGGTAACGGTAACGAAATCGCCAACTTTAACTTCAATCTCGCCCTGAGCGTTTTTGAATTCAGCAACATCAATCAGAGATTCTGATTTCAGACCTGCGTTAACGGTAACGAAGTTTTGATCGATGCCGACTACTTCGGCAGTAATCACTTCACCTGGGTTCATCTCTTGCAGGGTAAAGCTTTCTTCCAGCAGCTGGGCAAAATTTTCCATAGTCATATATACTCTTTTCGGTACACCGCCAAGGGGTGCGGGTTAGGTTTGAAATGACCTGCCGTCCTTGGCGCGGCAGGTTGGGAAATGTTTTCAGACGGCCTTGTTATAGGGTTAACAGGCCATCTGAAATGAAAACTTCGCGATTATACTCCAAATTTTAAACTTTATGATACCAATCAAGCACTTTTTTTACAGCTTCTTCGATAGAAAGGTTATCGGTATCTAAAAGCAGGGCGTCGGGCAGCTGTTTCAACGGAGCAACAGGGCGGCGGCGGTCTGCTTCATCGCGCGCTTCAATGTCTGACAAAATACGCTCGAATGCAACGCCTTCGCATGGGATACCGAGTTGTTTGGCACGACGTTGGGCGCGGACATTGGCACTTGCGGTCAGGAAAATTTTTAATGCGGCATCAGGGAAAATAACCGAGCCGATATCTCGACCGTCGGCGACCAAACCTTTTTCAGTCAGGAAGTCGCGTTGGCGCTGCAAAAGGGCGGTGCGCACTTTAGGCAACTGCGCGACGGCAGATGCGCCCATACCGATGGCTTCGGTACGGATTTGCTCGGATACGTCATCGCCGTTTAATAATACGACGCCGCCTTCAAATTGTGCGGGCAAAGTTTCTGCCAATGTGCTGACGGCATCTTCATCTGTCCAGGCAACATTTTGTTTTTGTGCGTAAAGCGCGGTCAGGCGGTAAAGCGCACCGGAGTCGAGGTAAAGAAAACCCAAGGCTTCGGCTACGCGTGAGGCAACCGTCCCTTTACCGGATGCGCTGGGTCCGTCGATGGCGATGACTTTTTGCTTGGGGCCCATGTGTTCTCCTGAATGCGATAGGTATTTGAATTAACCGTTTATTATACGTTGCTTTGGCCGTCTGGAAACGAAAATTTTTGTGTGATTTAGATTTGAGGGAAAAGTGGTTCGGCCTTATCGGGTATAATGGCCAAAATCATAATTTAACCGCTTTGTCTGATTGTTCGGGCCGTCTGAAATAACGGGTCGGGAACGGTCTTAGAATTTAGAAACATTATGTTACAAACTGATAATCTTACTTCTGCACAACCTCAGCGCATTATCACTGCTCAAAATATTTCCGCTCAGGAAGAATTGCTTGAACGCGCTTTACGTCCGAAAACTCTAGACGACTATATCGGACAGGATAAAGCAAAAGAGCAGTTGGCTATTTTTATTCAGGCAGCGAAAAAACGTGGCGAAGCGCTTGACCACACTTTGCTGTTTGGTCCTCCGGGTTTGGGCAAAACTACTTTGGCACACATTATCGCCAAAGAGTTAGGCGTTAATTTGCGTCAAACCAGTGGCCCGGTTTTGGAACGTGCCGGCGACCTTGCAGCCTTGTTGACCAATCTCGAGCCGCATGATGTGCTGTTTATCGATGAAATCCACCGCTTAAGCCCTGTGGTTGAAGAAATCCTTTATCCTGCGCTTGAAGATTATCAGTTGGATATTATGATAGGCGAAGGGCCGGCCGCGCGTTCGGTCAAAATCGATTTGCCGCCGTTTACATTGGTAGGCGCGACGACCCGTGCCGGTATGCTGACCAATCCTTTGCGTGACCGTTTCGGTATCGTATCCCGATTAGAGTTTTATCAAAACAAAGATTTGGCGACTATTGTTGCCCGTTCTGCTCAGTTGTTGCAGTTGGATATGGGCGACGAGGGCGCGATGGAAGTGGCCAAGCGCAGCCGCGGTACGCCGCGTATTGCCAACCGCCTTTTGCGACGTGTACGCGATTATGCCGATGTAAAAAACAACGGTGTCATTGATGCGGAAATTGCCGATGCTGCCTTGAGTATGCTGGATGTGGACGGGCAAGGTTTGGATGTGATGGACAGGAAATTCCTTGAGGCGATTCTGCACAAGTTCAGCGGCGGTCCTGTCGGTTTGGAAAACGTGGCTGCTGCGATTGGCGAATCGACCGATACCATCGAAGATGTGATTGAGCCTTATCTGATTCAGCAGGGCTTTTTGCAGCGTACACCGCGCGGACGTGTAGCAACAGAACGAGCCTATCTGCATTTTGATTTGAAGGTTCAAGAATAATAATGAAGGCCGTCTGAAAACCGCTTTCAGACGGTCTGATACTTTCAATTTCATATGATAGTCGGCAAATATCTGCCGATAATCGGTTAAAATGTCTCCCTTTTCTTTTTTAAAGTTTCCCCATGAATATCTTATCCGTAGAAAATGCTTCTTTTGCCGTCGGCCACGTCGCCTTGCTCGACAAAACTTCTTTTCAACTCGACAGCGGCGAGAAAATCGGTTTAATCGGCCGTAATGGTGCGGGTAAGTCTTCGTTTTTAAAAATTCTTGCAGGCGTACAAAAGCTTGACGATGGGCAGATTATTGTTCAAAACAACCTCAAAATCGTTTATGTACCGCAGGAATCCTTTTTTGATAAGGACGCAACCGTATTTGATACCGTTGCCGAAGGTTTGGGCGAAATTCGCGATTTATTGCGCCGTTATCATCATGTCAGCCATGAGTTGGAAAATGGTTCGAGTGAGGCTTTGTTGAAAGAGCTTAACGAATTGCAACTTGAAATCGAAGCGAAGGACGGCTGGAAACTGGATGCGGCAGTCAAGCAGACTTTGGGGGAACTCGGTTTGCCGGAAAACGAAAAAATCGGCAACCTTTCCGGCGGTCAGAAAAAGCGCGTCGCCTTGGCGCAGGCTTGGGTGCAAAAGCCCGACGTATTGCTGCTGGACGAGCCGACCAACCATTTGGACATAGACGCGATTATTTGGCTGGAAAATCTGCTCAAAGCGTTTGAAGGCAGCTTGGTCGTGATTACCCACGACCGCCGTTTTTTGGACAATATCGCCACGCGCATTGTCGAACTCGACCGCGGCATTCTGCGTTCCTATCCCGGCTCATTCTCCAAATACAGCGAGAAAAAAGCGCAGGAATTGGCGGTTGAAGCGGAACACAACCGCCTCTTCGACAAATTCCACGCGCAGGAAGAAGCGTGGATACGCAAAGGCATCGAAGCGCGCCGCACCCGCAATGAAGGCCGCGTGCGCCGTTTGGAAGAACTGCGCCGCCAACGTGCCGAACGCCGCAACGTACAAGGGCAGGTCAACTTCAAACTCGACAGCGGTGAAAAAAGCGGCAAAATCATCGCCGAATTGGAACACGCTTCGTTTGCCTATGGCGATAAAGTCATCATGGACAAATTCTCCGCCATCTTGCAGCGCGGCGACAAAATCGGCTTAATCGGCCCAAACGGTATCGGCAAAACTACTTTCCTCAAGCTAATTCTAGGTGAATTGCAGCCGACCTACGGCAGAATCCGTATCGGCAGTAAGCAGGAAGTTGCCTATTTCGATCAGTTTCGCAGCGCACTGAACGAAAACGACACCGTGTTTTACACGCTCGGCCAGGGTAATGATTACGTTGAAGTCGGTGGTAAGAAAAAGCATGTGATGAGCTATTTGGAAGATTTCCTGTTCCATCCAGCCCGCGCACAAAGTCCCGTTTCATCGCTCTCCGGCGGCGAACGCAACCGTCTCTTGCTTGCAAAACTCTTCACCCGTCCTGCGAATATTTTGGTCTTGGACGAACCGACCAACGACTTGGACATCGACACCCAAGAGTTGCTCGAAGACCTGCTGCGCGATTACCAAGGCACGGTATTCCTTGTCTCGCATGACCGTATGTTCTTGGATAACGTGATTACCCAAAGCATTGTTTTCGAAGGAAAAGGCCTTCTGAAAGAATACATCGGCGGCTATCAGGACTATATCGACGCAAAATCGCGGGAAGATAAAATTCAGACGGCTTCTGCGCCTAAAGCGGCTGCCGAGCCTGAGAAAGCCAAACCCAAAGCCAACCGCACTGTCAAACTTTCCTACAAAGAACAGCGCGAACTCGATGCACTACCTGATGAGATTGCAGCTTTGGAAACCGAGCAGGCTGAAATCAATACCCAGCTTTCCGATCCTGAAATTTTCAAAGATTACGAAAAAGCAGGTGCATTGCAAAGCAGGGCTGAAGAAATTGAAATGCTGCTTTTGGAAAAGCTGGAACGCTGGGAATGGCTGGAAGCGAAACAAAATGGCGAAGCGGTTTAAATTGGGAATTTTGTCCCAAAGTAGGGCAAATATTTCCTAAGTCATGCCGTCTGAACCCCGAATATTTAAAAACAAGGTCTACAACCACATGAAAAAAGTTGAGAAAAACGTATTGGTGCTGCATAGCTCTAAGGAAATGTTTGAGCTGGTGGACAAAGTTGAGGACTATCCAAAATTTTTGCCGTGGTACAACAAGACCGAAGTCATCGAACGCAAAGGCAATGAGCTAAAAGCGCGCCTGTTTATGGACTATATGCGCGTCAAGCAGTCGTTTGCGACGCACAACTACAATATCCCGGGGCAGGAAATCCGCATGGATTTGCTCGAAGGACCGTTTAAAACCCTGCGCGGCACTTGGAAATTTATCGATTTGGGCGATGATATGTGTAAAGTCGAATTCAGATTAGAATACGATTTCTCCAATGCCGTACTTTCAGCCATGATTTCCCCAGTGTTCGGCCATCTTGCCGGTACGCTGGTGGATGCTTTTATTAAAGAGGCCGACCGCCGCTATGCTTGAGATTGAAATTGTTTACGGACTGGCCGATAGGCAAGTGTTGAAGAGCATGACCGTTGCCGAAGGTACGACTGTACGCGAAGCTGCCTTGAAAAGCAGTTTGGAGGTGGAGTTCCCAGAGTTGGATTTACAGCAAGCGCCTTTGGGTATTTTCGGCAAGGCCGTGAAAGACGAGACTATGTTGCGCGATGGCGATCGGATTGAGGTTTATCGTCCATTGTTGATTGATCCTAAAGAAGCGAGACGTAAACGCGCAGGGCAAGAATAAATCAAAGGCCGTCTGAAACTTTTTCAGACGGCCTGTCAAACTGAAAGAACAGTAATGAGCTTGAAAATTAAATTAATCGTCGGTTTGGGCAATCCAGGCCAAGAATACGAACAAACGCGCCACAATGTTGGCTTTTGGCTGTTGGACGAGCTGGCGTGGAAATGGAAAGTCAATTTTAAAGACGAAAAGAAATTTTACGGCGAAGTAGCGCGCGCCACTACGCCTGATGGCGATGTTTGGCTACTCAAGCCCATGACCTTTATGAACCGCTCCGGTCAGGCTGTTGCCGCTTTGGCTCAGTTTTACAAAATCAAGCCGGAGGAAATCTTGGTGGTTCATGACGAGCTGGATATTCCATGCGGCCGTATCAAATTCAAACTTGGAGGCGGCAACGGCGGACACAACGGCCTTAAAGACATTCAGGCTCGCTTGGGTACGCCTAATTTCTACCGCCTGCGCTTAGGAATTGATCACCCTGGCGACCGTAATCTGGTTGTCGGTTATGTGTTGAATAAACCGTCGGCGGAACACAGACAGCAAATTGATGACTCCATCGCCAAATCCCTGCAAGGATTGCCGGCTGTGTTGAATGGCGAATGGGAAGAGGCAACACGTTTTTTACACAGTAAGTAAGCGTACCCAAATCAAACGGGAAACCTTGCACATCATGTTCAGACGGCCTGAAAACAAGTAGTGCGCCTGAATAGCGATAATCCAATCAAAGAAACAGTAAATATGAACGAACTGACCAGCCTTATGCAGACCGAATCCCCAGGCATTGTTGGCGAAACATTAGACTTCTGCCTTTACGAATGCAGTATTGAAGATGCCCCAGATGCTGAAGAAGTAGCACAATGGCGTGATATTTTGAAGGCACGGGGTGGGAAATTTGTCCGCTTGGCAGATATCTGCCAAACATGGTTGGATGAAGAGGCCGACAAATGAAAGCCTTGCCATTAAACAAATTTACTGTCGCTGCCTTTATCTGGTTTGCCGCGGCCATTTATGCCTTACTTTTCAAAGAGGGCGGCAATAGCGCTCCACCATTTCCCCATTTTGATAAAGTCGGCCATTTTGGGCTGTTTTTCGGTCAGGCATGG
>CAUSHT010000070.1:0-7749 GCA_963531275.1 uncultured Neisseria sp. | reverse complement strand
ATGGCGGTAATGGATGCGCCGTTGCCTAAGTGGGCAATAATCATGCGGATGTCTTCCAGCGGTTTGCCCAAGATGCGTGCGGCTTCAGGGGCAACGTAACGCATACTGGTGCCGTGGAAACCGTAGCGGCGGAAAGCGTATTTTTTGCGCAATTCACGCGGAACGGCATAAGTGTAGGCACGCTCCGGCATGGTTTGGTGGAACGAAGTATCCATCACGCCGACATTGGGCAGGCCAGGGAAATGTTCTTGCGCGGCCAAAATACCGTTGATATTGGCAGGATTGTGCAGCGGAGCAAGCGGAATGCAGGCTTTGAGTTCGTCCATGACCGCTTGGTCGATCAAAACAGATTCATTGTATTTTTCGCCGCCGTGGGCAATGCGGTGGCCGATGGCTTTGATGCGGTCGTGCAGGCCGTGTTTTTCAAGTTCTTTCAACAGCATACCCACCGCACCGGCGTGACAGTTGCGCCCTGCCAAGGGAGCTTGGCATTTTTTACCGTCTTTGCTGAACGTAATGACTGCTTCGGGCGTACCCAAACGTTCGCCGAGACAGCTTAAGAGAACTTTACCGTTTTTACGGTCGATAACGGCACCTTTGAGTGAAGAGCTGCCGCAGTTCAGAACTAGAATGAGTTGGTTGGACATGGTGTTTCTCCTTTGAATTTTTGATTGTTTTTTTGGTTTCAGGCCGTCTGAAAAGAGCAAAAACATTTGAGAGCTTTTCAGATTGCCTCTGGTTTGGTGTTTAGTCAGGCTTCATGCCCAATCCTAATCTCCATTGCAGGTATCGCTACCTGACTAAAATCTGCTTATTGGGTTTTCAGACGGACTTGTTTAATGGCGTGGCCGTCTGAAAACTTAAAAGCAATCTTCCGGCACTCGGACTTGTCCTTCCATAATCACGCGTGCGCTACGGCTCATGACTGCTTTGGTGGCCGTCCATTGTCCGTCCTGACATTCGGCGGCTGCACCAACGCGCAGCGTACCTGACGGATGGCCGAAACGGACTTCTTTACGCGCTCCGCCTCCGGCTGCAAGGTTGACCAGCGTTCCGGGCACGGCGGCGGCGGTAGCGATGGCAACTGAAGCGGTGCCCATCATGGCGTGGTGCAATTTGCCCATGCTCAGCGCGCGTACCAATAAGTCGATGTCGGCTGCTTTGACGGTTTTGCCACTTGAAGCGGTGTAATCGGCTGCAGGAGCGACAAAAGCAACTTTCGGAGTATGGGCGCGGGTGGCAGCTTCGGATACGTCGCTGATCAAGCCCATTTTCAGCGCGCCATACGCGCGGATGGTTTCAAATTTTTCCAGAGCTGCGGCATCGTTATTGATGTCGTCTTGCAACTCTTTGCCTGTGTAGCCCAAATCTGCGGCATTCAGGAAAATGGTTGGAATGCCGGCATTGATAAGCGTGGCTTTCAGACGGCCTATATTCGGCACATCAATTTCATCGACCAAATTGCCGGTTGGGAACATACTGCCTTCGCCGTCGGCCGGATCAAGAAATTCAATTTGTACTTCGGCTGCCGGAAAAGTTACGCCGTCAAGCTCAAAATCGCCTGTTTCCAAAACTGCGCCGTTTTGCATCGGCACATGGGCAATAATGGTTTTGCCGATGTTTTTCTGCCAGATTTTGACGGTACACAGGCCGTCTGAAGGGATTTTGGATTTATCGACCAAGCCTTGTTCGATGGCAAATGCGCCCACGGCGGCGGTCAGATTACCGCAGTTGCCGCTCCAATCGACAAAAGGTTTGTCTATGGAAACTTGTCCGAACAAATAATCGACATCGTGATCGGCGCGTTCGGATTTGTCCAAAATCACGGCTTTGCTGGTGGATGAGCTGGCGTTACCCAAACCGTCAATCTGTTTGCCGTAAGGGTCTGGGCTGCCGAGTACGCGCAAGAGGATTTTGTCGCGTGCCTCGCCTGCTTTCTGCGCAGCAGCCGGCAGATCGGTACGTTTGAAGAAAATGCCTTTAGATGTACCGCCGCGGTAGTAAACGGCTGGAATTTTAATTTGCGGCATTTCGAGTTCTCCTTTGTATTTCTAGTATGGTTTTTTCAGACGGCCTCTCAAACATTCGAGGCCGTCTGAAAACCTTTTTGAGCGTAGCCCGGACATTTTGACGATACCCGATTTACCTTACGCTGCATTTCCTTCTAAAAAGTCTTGTGCGAAACGTTGCAACACGCCACCGGCTTCATATACCAACACTTCTTCTGCGGTATCGAGGCGGCAGGTAACCGGAACTTCGACGGTTTCGCCGTTTTTACGGTGAATCACGAGGGTCAGGTCGCAGCGCGGTTTGCGTTCGCCGACAACGTCATAGGTTTCCGTACCATCCAGTTGCAGGGTGTGGCGGTTGGTACCCGGTTTGAATTGCAGCGGCAATACGCCCATACCGATCAAGTTGGTGCGGTGGATACGCTCGAAGCCTTCGGCAACAATCGCTTCCACGCCGGCGAGGCGTACGCCTTTTGCAGCCCAGTCGCGGCTTGAGCCTTGACCGTAGTCCGCACCGGCAATGATGATGAGCGGCTGTTTGCGGTTCATATAGGTTTCGATGGCTTCCCACATACGCATCACTTGGCCTTCAGGTTCAACGCGTGCCAACGAACCTTGGCGTACGCTGCCGTCTTCGTTTCTCACCATTTCGTTAAACAGTTTCGGATTGGCAAAGGTGGCGCGTTGGGCGGTCAAGTGGTCGCCGCGGTGGGTTGCGTAAGAGTTGAAGTCTTCTTCAGGCAAACCCATTTTTGCCAAATATTCGCCTGCCGCACTGCTGGCCAAAATCGCATTGGATGGCGAGAGATGGTCGGTGGTGATGTTGTCGGGCAAAATCGCCAGCGGACGCATGCCTCTTAATGTGCGTTCCCCTGCCAGTGCGCCTTCCCAGTAAGGTGGGCGGCGGATATAGGTGGACATTGGACGCCAGTCGTACAGCGGGCTTGGTGCTTTTTGCGCTGTGCCGGTGTCGAACATCGGGATATAAACGTCGCGGAATTGCTGCGGTTTCACATATTCGGCAACAATGGCATCGATTTCTTCATCGGTAGGCCAAATATCTTTCAGGCGGATTTCTTTGCCGTCTGCAACGCCGAGTACGTCGTTTTCAATATCGAAACGGATACTACCTGCCAGCGCGTAGGCAACGACCAACGGAGGCGAAGCAAGGAAAGCCTGTTTCGCATACGGATGGATACGGCCGTCGAAGTTGCGGTTGCCTGACAATACGGCGGTGGCGTATAAATCGCGGTCGATGATTTCTTTTTGGATTTTCGGATCCAGCGCGCCGCTCATACCGTTACAAGTAGTACATGCAAAGGCAACGATACCGAAGCCGAGTTTTTCCATTTCAGGCAGCAGGCCTGCTTCTTTCAAATAGATTTCGGCTACTTTTGAACCCGGGGCAAACGAAGATTTCACCCAAGGTTTGCGTTGCAAGCCAAGACGGTTGGCATTGCGTGCCAACAGCGCGGCGGCGACAACGTTGCGCGGATTGGAAGTATTGGTACATGAAGTAATTGCGGCAATAACCACTGCACCGTCAGGCATTTGGCCATCTGAAGGCTCTTCATAAGGTTTAGCCAAGCCTTTGCTGGCCAAATCGGCAGTCGCAAAACGGGCATGGGGGTTACTTGGGCCTGCCATATTGCGCGTTACGCTGCTCAAATCAAATTTCAAAACACGAGGATAAACGGCGGTTTTCAAGGCATCTGCCCACAAGCCTGCAGTTTTGGCGTAGGTTTCCACCAATTTCACTTGCGCGTCGTCGCGACCGGTCAGTTTCAAATAATCAATGGTTTGCTCATCAATAGCGAACATCGCGGCAGTCGCGCCGAACTCAGGGGTCATGTTGGAAATAGTGGCACGGTCGCCGATAGACAGGCTTCTTGCACCCTCGCCGAAAAATTCGACAAATGCGCCAACCACGCGCTCTTTACGCAAGAATTCGGTCAGTGCCAACACGATGTCGGTGGCAGTAATCCCCGGCTGGCGTTTGCCGGTCAGCTCAACGCCGACAATATCAGGTAGACGCATCATGGAGGCACGACCCAACATCACGGTTTCGGCTTCCAAACCGCCCACGCCTACGGAAATCACACCCAATGAATCGACGTGCGGTGTATGTGAGTCTGTACCGACACAGGTATCAGGGAATGCCACACCGTTTTTGACTTGGACAACCGGAGACATTTTTTCCAAGTTGATTTGGTGCATAATGCCGTTGCCCGCCGGTATCACGTCCACATTTTCAAAGGCGGTTTTTGTCCAGTTGATGAAGTGGAAACGGTCTTCGTTACGTCTGTCTTCGATTTCGCGGTTTTTGCGGAAGGCATCAGGATCGTAACCGCCGCATTCAACGGCCAAAGAGTGGTCAACGATAAGCTGGGTTTGCACCACCGGATTCACTTTGGAAGGATCGCCGCCTTTTTCGGCAATCGCATCGCGCAGGCCCGCCAAATCCACCAACGCTGTCTGACCCAGAATATCGTGACACACCACGCGCGCCGGATACCAAGGGAAGTCGATTTCCTGTTTTCCCTCAATCAGCTGGCCCAGCCAGCTTTGCAGCGTAGGCAGGTCAACTTTGTCTGCGCGGTTGACCAAGTTCTCAGCCAAGATACGGCTTGTATAAGGCAGCTTGTCGTAAGAGCCTGGTTTGATGTCTTCACACGCCTGACGCGCGTCGTAATATTCCAAATCCGTACCGGGCAAAGCTTTGCGGTAACGTTGGTTGGCAGTCATGTCGGTTCTCCTAAATCTATTATTTTTTTGGTTTTGGGTTTCAGACGGCCTGTTGATTCGGACCTTCAGGCCGTCTGAAACCATAAATTCTGTTTTATTGCTTGTTGTCTGAAATCTATTCGCGGTATGAAAAAAATTGCTGCTCCGCTACCATCATTCCCATATAGACGGAAATCCAAACTTAAATCTTTCAGCACTCTTTACAGCAGAACATTTCAACTTTTGAATTTCTGCCTGTATGGGAATGACGACAGCAGAGCAGCATGTTTTCCAAACGGCCGGCTCTCTCTCTCGCATACTGCACTAGGCCGTCGAAAAACGAAAACATCATTTATTCATTGTTTTCAAACGGCATTTCGAGATGGGGCGGGCTGGCGGCCCACCCTGCTGTTACGCGTATTAGCGGTTTTCAATCTCCACGAATGCCAAATCTTCAGGGCCTGTGTAGTTTGCGCTCGGACGGATGATTTTGCCGTCTTTGCGTTGCTCGAGAACGTGTGCCGCCCAACCGGTTGTACGGGAAATTACGAACAGCGGTGTGAACATAGCGGTCGGTACGCCCAATTTTTGGTAGGAAACGGCAGAGAACCAGTCCAGATTCGGGAACATTTTTTTCTCTTCCCACATCACGCTTTCCAAGCGTTCGGCAATGTCAAAGAGGCGCATATCGCCGGTTTCTTTGCTCAAACCGCGTGCCACTTCTTTAATGACCACGTTGCGAGGGTCGGAAATGGTGTACACCGGATGACCGAAACCGATCACGATTTCTTTGCGGCCGATGCGTTCGCGGATGTCGGCTTCGGCTTCGTCGGCATTGCGGTAGCGTTTTTGAATATCGTAAGCCACTTCGTTCGCACCGCCGTGTTTCGGACCTTTCAACGCACCGATTGCACCGGTAATGCAGGAGTACATATCAGAGCCTGTACCGGCAATCACGCGGGCGGTAAAGGTAGAAGCGTTGAACTCGTGTTCTGCATACAGAATCAGTGAAACGTGCATGGCTTTGATGTGTGATTCGCTTGGACGTTTGCCGTGCAACAGGTGCAGGAAATGACCGCCGATGGTCTCTTCGTCGCTTTCAACTTCAATGCGTTTGCCGTTGTGCGAATATTGATACCAGTACAGCAGGATGCTGCCGAGGCTGGCGATCAGTTTGTCGGCGATGTCGCGCGCTTCGCTTTCCGGATGGCTTTCACGTTCAGGATGAACGCAGCCCAGCATGGATACGCCGGTACGCATCACGTCCATCGGATGGGTATGTGCAGGCAGGCTTTCCAAAACTTTGATCACACGGATAGGCAGGCCGCGCATGGATTTGAGCTTGGTTTTATAAGCGGCCAGCTCAAATTTGTTGGGCAGATGGCCGTGAATCAGCAGGTAGGCGACTTCTTCAAACTCGCATTTTTGTGCCAAGTCCAGAATGTCGTAACCGCGATAGCTCAAATCGTTGCCGGTACGGCCAACGGTACACAATTCGGTATTGCCGGCCGCAACACCAGAAAGCGCAACGGATTTTTTAGGTTTGAAAGTCGGGGTTTGAGTAGTTTCAGTCATGGTATTTCTCCTTTGTATTTTATGGGTTTTATTTTTTCAGACGACCGATGCGGATTTGTTGAAAGGCCGTCTGAAAGCGGTTACTTATTTTTGAAACAATTTATCCAGTTTTTGCTCGAAGGCATGATAGTTCAGATGCTCGTACAGCTCGGCACGGGTTTGCATAGTGTCAACCACTGCGGCCTGAGTGCCATCGCGCATAATCGCTTCATAAACATTCAGAGCGGCTTTACTTGCTGCACGGAACGATGACAGCGGATACAGCACCAGTGACACGCCGTTTTCAGCCAGCTCGCTTTGGGTATAAAGTGGTGTAGAGCCGAACTCAGTAATGTTGGCCAATACAGGCACTTTCACTGCATCTGCAAATTGGCGGTACATTTTCAAATCGGTCATGGCTTCAGGGAAAATCATGTCCGCACCGGCTTCGACACAAGCCTGGGCGCGTTCGATAGCGGCATCCAAACCTTCTACCGCCAGCGCATCGGTACGCGCCATAATCACAAAGTTCTCATCAACGCGGGCATCTACGGCAGCTTTGATACGGTCGACCATTTCATCTTTAGAAACGATGGCTTTGTTCGGACGGTGGCCGCAGCGTTTTTGCGCTACCTGATCTTCGATGTGAACCGCTGCAACACCAGCGCGTTCAAAGTTACGAATAGTACGGGCAATATTGAATGCACCGCCCCAACCCACATCGATGTCCACCAGCAAAGGCGTATCCACGTTATCCGTAATGCGTCGCGCATCGATCAGTACGTCTTCCATTGTGGTAATGCCCAAATCAGGGATACCGCAAGAGCAGGCTGCCACGCCGCCGCCAGACAGATAGATTGCTTTGAAACCGCTTTGAGTAGCCAATCGTGCAAAGTAAGCATTGACGCAACCGACGACGGCAAGAGGATTCGATTCTTTCACTGCTTGGCGGAAACGTGCTCCGGCAGAGTGTTGACTCATCATATTTCTCCTTTATAGACTTTTTATCAGTATTAATCGGACAGCTCGGTTTTTTCACAACTTAAAACGAACCGTTTAAAAAGGAACAATCGTTCTAAAAAACTGTTTTCAGACGGCCTGTAAAATTCCCATTATCAACCATCTAAAAATTTAAAATCAATAAAAACAAATAGTTATCAAAAACATTAAATACAATAAGGCTGAAGCGGAGGTATTTGTTTTTTAAATATTATTAATCAGTATATGAATGCAACAGGGGAAAGAAGTTTTAAAACCCGAAGTGTTTGTGGGAATGCGGAAACTGGATTCGGGTTGAGAGCCTTCAGACCGCCGCGACTGGCAATAAGCAGACGACGACGGGATCGGCGGAGAGGGGAGAAAATCTATAACAAGAGAGAGTGGTTTGATACAGATTCATGATGATGTTCCTTTGTAGTGCGATGTAGTTTTTATTTATGGAAACAAATTTAAAAAATAAAAC
>CAUSHT010000069.1:0-8065 GCA_963531275.1 uncultured Neisseria sp. | reverse complement strand
TCAATAATCGGTAAAAGGCCGTCTGAAACCTGAAATAGGGTTTTAGACGGCCTTTTGTTTTGTTGTTAACGGGTTCGGATAAAAGCTGAAAATACAGCTTTTAAAGAAAGCGTTTTTTAATTTTGTCTGTATTTTCTATTGCTTCGCGGTTATGATGTAGATACGTTTGGCTGAAATAATGCCGCGTGCAATCATAAAAATAGAAAGCAGAGGAGAATAATGAAACGAGATTTTGAAGCAGTAAAACGCATTGTCATTAAGATTGGAACCAGTTCTTTGGTGTTGCCAAACGGCAAAATCAATTTGGCAAAAATCGACCAACTGGCCTTTGTCATTTCCAGCTTGGTCGGAAAGGGCAAAGAAATTGTGCTGGTGTCTTCCGGCGCGATGGGCTTCGGGCTGAATGTCCTTAACATGGAAAAACGTCCGGCGGAAATGGCGCAGCAGCAGGCTGTTTCCAGCGTCGGCCAAGTGGCCATGATGAGCCTTTACTCGCAGATTTTTTCCCATTATCGGATGACGGTATCGCAAATCCTGCTGACGCGTGATGTGGTCGAATATCCGGAAAGTTTGGCAAACGTTACCAATGCTTTTGAATCCCTGCTTTCCATCGGTGTCATCCCTATTGTCAATGAAAACGATGCGGTCAGCGTGGACGAGATGGACCATGCGACTAAGTTTGGCGATAACGACCGTTTGTCGGCAGTCGTGGCGAAAATCGTTAAAGCCGATTTGTTGATTATGTTGTCCGATATCGACGGTTTGTTTGATAAAAATCCGGCTGTTCACGCCGATGCCAAGCTGCGTAGCCATGTTGCCGATATTACCGAAGAAATTATTGCTTCTGCCGGCGGCTCGGGCAGTAAGTTTGGTACGGGCGGCATGCTCAGTAAGATTAAGAGCGCGCAGATGATGTTTGAACATCACGGCCAGATGGTGTTGATGAACAGCGCCAATCCGCGCGATATTCTTCAGGTTTTAGATGGCGCGCCTATCGGAACGTGGTTTGCACAAGAGAAATAGGGAGGTTTGATGAGCTATATCGAACAGTTGGGCAAGAATGCCCAAAAAGCCAGTAAAACGTTAATCAGCTTGGGAAGCTTGGAAAAAAACAATCTGCTGCGTCAGGTTGCGGCGGCTTTGGTTGAACAGGCTGAGATGATTTTGGCGGAAAATGCCCGCGATTTGGCCGCTGCAAAAGAAAACGGCATTTCGGACATTATGCTCGACAGGCTGCGCTTGAATCACGAACGCATCAAGGGCATTGCGGAAGGCGTTGAGCAGGTTGCCGATTTACAGGACCCGATTGGGCAGGTTGTCCGCGGCTATACCAATCTGGACGGTTTGAAGATTGTTCAAAAACGCGTGCCTTTGGGTGTGGTTGCCATGATTTTTGAGAGCCGCCCGAATGTTTCAGTTGATGCGTTTTCTCTGGCCTTTAAAACCGGCAATGCCATTATTTTGCGCGGCGGTCGCGATGCCATCCATTCCAACACCGCATTGATTGCCGTCATCAGGCAGGCTTTGGTAAAAGCGGGAATGGATGCCGATGTGGTGCAGCTGGTCGAAGATACCAGTCATGCCGCCGCCGAGGAATTGATGCAGGCAGTCGATTATATTGATGTGCTGATTCCACGCGGCGGCGCGCGCTTGATTCAGACGGTGAAAGAGAAATCGAAAGTTCCCGTCATTGAAACCGGAGTCGGTAATTGCCATATTTATGTGGACGACAGTGCCGATTTGGAGATGGCGGTCGATATCGTTGTGAACGCCAAAACGCAGCGTCCGAGCGTATGCAATGCCGCGGAGTCTTTGGTTGTCCATGAAAAGATAGCGGAAGCGTTTTTGCCCAAACTGGAAGAAGCCGTTGCCAAAGTGCATCCGGTCGAATTTAGAACCGATCAGGAAGCATTGTGTATGTTTAAAAATACTGTTTTGGCAACTGAGGAAGATTACAGCACCGAGTTTCTTGACTATATTATGTCGGTCAAGACAGTGAAATCGGTGGAAGAAGCCGTCGATTGGATTAACGGCCACACGACGCATCACTCGGAAGCGATTGTGACCCAAAGCATTGCCCATGCCGAGTTTTTCCAAGAAAGCATTGATGCGGCGGCAGTTTATGTCAATGCGTCCACACGGTTTACCGACGGCTTTGTTTTCGGATTGGGCGCGGAAATCGGTATTTCCACCCAAAAAATGCACGCCCGCGGTCCGATGGGTTTGGAAGCGCTGACTTCGACCAAATTCTATATCAACGGCAACGGTCAGATCCGACGTTGAGAAACGCCCCCTAAATTCCATCAATTTGCGTATAATGGCGGGAAATTTGATTTTCCCCGAACAACCGATTTAGTAAAAGGAACACACATGTCCTCTATCCACGATCAAATCAAAGAAGTCGTAACCACCCACCGCGTCGTATTGTTCATGAAAGGCACGAAGCAGTTCCCACAATGCGGCTTCTCTTCCCGTGCCGTACAAATCCTGAATGCGGCAGGTTGCACCGACTATGTGACTGTCAACGTATTGGAAAACGATGCCGTACGCCAAGGCATTAAAGAATACAGCGACTGGCCGACTATTCCTCAACTGTACGTCAACGGCGAATTTGTCGGCGGTTCTGACATTTTGATGGAAATGTACGAAGCCGGCGAACTGCAAGAATTGCTGAAAGCTTAATCATCTACAATATTCCGTAATGTAAAATTGTTGACAAAGGCCGTCTGAAACCCTGATTCAGACGGCCTTTCGCACGAAACATACCCTTTCCGCCATTCGTGAAAAAAAGTATAATTCACTCCGTCAACGAAACTCGGAAATACAGAAAATGAACGTTACCGTCATCAATCATCCCCTCGTCCGCCACAAACTGACTTTGATGCGCGAGGCAGAATGCAGCACCTACAAATTCCGCACGCTCACTACCGAGCTGGCACGCCTGATGGCATACGAAGCCAGCCGCGACTTTGAAACCGAAAAATACATCATCGACGGTTGGTGTGGCTCTATCGAAGGTGACCGTATCAAAGGCAAAACCTTGACCGTTGTCCCTATTTTGCGTGCCGGTTTGGGTATGCTCGACGGCGTACTCGACCTGATTCCTACCGCTAAAATCAGCGTTGTCGGCTTGCAGCGCGATGAAGAAACGCTGAAACCGGTTTCTTACTTTGAGAAATTCGTTGACAGTATGGCCGAGCGTCCTGCCCTGATTATCGACCCGATGCTGGCGACCGGCGGCTCTATGGTTGCGACCATCGACCTTTTGAAGGCTAAAGGTTGCTGTAACATCAAAGCATTGGTATTGGTTGCCGCACCGGAAGGCGTGAAAGCCGTCAATGACGCGCATCCTGATGTAACCATCTACACTGCCGCGCTCGACAGCCACTTGAACGAACACGGCTACATCATCCCAGGCTTGGGCGATGCCGGCGATAAGATTTTCGGTACACGTTAATTGAAATGTTTAAGGCCGTCTGAAAAATGTCAAACATCAACTTTCAGACGGCCTTGTTATATGGTTTGCTTTAAAACCCACATCAGAAAGGACAATCATGAGCTTCCAAGATAATCTGGCCACCATGCCTGCCATCGACCATTTGAGCGGCTTGGATATTCTCGATAACGAGGGCAATGTGGTTCATCACATTCCCAATGCGCCCGGTAAACAAGGCTCGCTTAAGCTTTACCATGCTTTGGCGCAAGAGTTTGACAGCAAGCTGGACGTAGCGGCGGCAGAACGCGGCCTGGCATGGTTTGCCGAACATGTTGCCGATGCCGAAGCCAATCCGGGTAAGCATCCGAATATTGATTTGCTGTTTAAAGTGAAGACTGACAATATCAGCCTGACTTTGAAACCATTGGCTGCTTAATGAATACAAAAAAGGCCGTCTGAAAACAAGTTTCAGACGGCCTTTTTATATACTTAAAGCCTTAAGCGATAGAAGCTTCAACGAATGCAGTCAGTTGACCTTTAGCCAATGCGCCGACTTTAGTGGCAACGTTTTCGCCGTTTTTGAACACCATCAGGGTAGGGATGCCGCGAACGCCGAATTTGGCAGGAGTGGCTTCATTGTCGTCGATGTTGATTTTAACGACTTTCAGACGGCCTTGGAATTCGGAGGCAATGTCGTCCAAGATTGGGGCAATCATTATGCAAGGGCCGCACCATGGTGCCCAGTAGTCCAGCAGTACAGGTACGTCAGATTTCAAAACGTCTTGTTCGAAGTTGGCATCGCTGGTATGGATAATCAATTCGCTGCTCATGTTTGTTTCCTTTTAAATCAGGATTAATAAATGTGTTGTTTAGAATAGTGGCAGACAGGGAAAATTTCAAGTGCCGCCACCCGGTAATAGTTTTTTTGAAATGTGCCTATCGTAATCCTTAAAGATTCAGACGGCCTCTTGAACCATGTGGCCGGAGTGCGCAATCAAATGGCGCGTATAGTCGCTGCTTGGATTGGCAAACACGTTTTCGCATTCGCCTTCTTCAACGACTTTGCCGTCTTTCAACACCATCACGCGGTGGGAAATGGCGCGGATCACGGCGAGGTCGTGGCTGATGATGATGAAGGCGAGGCCGTATTCTTTTTGCAGGCTGCTGAGCAATTCAAGGATTTGTTGTTGCCATTGGACATCAAGCGCGCTGGTTGGTTCGTCCAATACAAGGATTTTCGGGCGGACAATGATGGCGCGGGCGATGGCGAGGCGTTGGCGCTGGCCACCGGAGAATGCGTGCGGATAGCGTTCGAGTGCATCTTCGGGCAGGCCGACTTGTTTGAGGACTTCTTCGACACGGCGGCGCATTTCTTCGCGCGGCATTTCAGGTTCGTGAACGCGCAAGGCTTCGGAAACGGTATCAAAGACGTTCATGCGTGGATTGAATGCGCCGAACGGGTCTTGGAACACCATTTGGATTTCGCGGCGCAATTCATGTCGCCATGACTCGCCGTTGATGTTCAGGCTGCCTTCGGAATCGATAAGGTGCATAACGGCTTTTGCCAGCGTGGTTTTGCCGCAACCGCTTTCGCCAATGATGCCCAATGTCTCCCCCGATTTGAGATCGAAAGAAATGGGGTTGAGGATGGTTTTGTCGCGTTTCTTAAACCAGCCGTCTGATTCTTTGATGGAGAAGGCGATTTGTTCGGCCTTGAGTACGGTGGCTGGGTTTGCAGGTAAAGGAGCCACTTTGCGCATTGTGCCGGCGTTGAGCAGCATTTTGGTGTATTCGTGCTGCGGATTGGCGAAGACTTCGGCTGCTTTGCCGGTTTCGAGGATACGGCCGTCACGCATAACGGCGACATCGTCGGCAAAACGGCGCACAAGGTTTAAGTCGTGCGTAATGTAGAGCATGGTCATGCCGTGTTCTTCCTGCAGGCGTGAGAGCAGGTCGAGGATTTGGGCTTGAACGGCAACGTCCAAAGCGGTGGTCGGTTCGTCGGCAATCAGGAGCTTGGGCTGGGCTGATACGGCCATGGCAATCATGGCGCGTTGGCGTTGGCCGCCGGAAAGTTGGAAAGGGTAAGCCTGGGCTTTTTGCTCGGGCTGGTGGATGCCGGTTTCGTCTAGGAGTTCGATAGCGCGCGCCCATGCCTGTTTTTTATCCAAACCCAAATGCAGGGACAGGACTTCGGCGATTTGTTCGCCGACACGCATCACAGGGTTGAGGGCGGTCATGGGTTCTTGAAACACCATGCCGATTTCGCGGCCGCGCAGTTTTTGTAGGGCGCGTTCGGGCTGGGTCAGCAGATTGGTTCCGCAATATTTCAGACTGCCTTCAAAAGTAACCATCGGATTCAGGCGCATAATGCCTTGCGACAATACGGTTTTGCCGCTGCCGCTCTCGCCGACCAATGCCAGTTTGCGGCCGGGTTGCAAGGTCAGGTTGATATCGTGCAGGACTTGCTTGCTCGGAAAGGAGCCGTTTAGGTTTTCGATTTCGAGTATAGGTGTCGTCATGGTCGTGGCCGTCTGAAAAGTTTGTTGAATACAGGTTTTTTCAGACGGCCTGCATGAATCAAGGGGCCGTCTGAAACAGCGGTTTAGTCTTGAAACTGTTCTTTGAGTTTGCGTTTTAACACTTTGCCGGTGGCATTGCGTGGCAGCTCGTCTTGGAAGATGACTTGTTTGGGGATTTTAAAGTTTGCCAACAGGCCGCGCAGGTGGCTGCGGACTTCGGCTTCTTCCAGCTTCATGCCTTCTTTGAGTTGGATAAAGGCAATGATTTCTTCATCGGCGTATTGGTCTTTCACGCCGATTACGGCGGCGGCTTCCACAGTTTCGAGTTTGTAAATGGCTTCTTCGATTTCGCGCGGATAGACGTTTTGGCCTTTGGAGATAATCAGGTCTTTTTTGCGGTCGACGATGAAGATAAAGCCGTCTTCGTCTATGGTGACGAAGTCTCCAGTTTTCAGCCAACCGTTGACAATGGTTTCATCTGTGGCGTCAGGCAGATTGAGGTAGCCTTGCATCACTGAGCCGCCTTTGATGATGAGTTCGCCTACTTCGCCGCGCGGTACTTCGATTAATTCGTCATCAACGGCTTTCACGGTTAGGCCGGGCAGGGCAACACCGACGCTGGCGGTTTTTTGACGTTCGGGCGTATTGACGGCTACAACGGGCGAGCATTCGCTCAAGCCGTAGCCTTCCAGCAATTTGGCACGCGGGAATTTGGCTTTGAAGTCGTCAATGGTTTGTTCGGCCAGAGGTGCGCCGCCGCTGATAAACAGGCGGACGCGGTTGAACCATCTGAAATACCAAGGGATTTTGGCTTTGCTCATGGCAGTGTAAATAGCCGGTACGCCGAGGAAAATGGTAGCGCGTTTGAGCAAAACCTGTTTCAACACGTTGGAGAACGGGAAGACGGATTTGACCAAAATAATCGAGCAGGCTTGATATATCGGCAGCAAAACCATGGCAGTCAGCGTAAAGCTGTGGAACATGGGCAAGAAGACGACGAAGCGGTCTTTTTGCGAAATTTGGAAAATTTGTTCGATGCCCGAAAGGTTGGAAAACAGATTGCTGTAACTAATTAATGCGCCTTTGGGATGGCCGGTTGTGCCGGAGGTGTAGATAATGTGCGCCAAATCGTCGGCTGACGGCTGACGGCTCAGATTCGGCTTGCCGGGGAATGTACGCGCGGCATCGAAATAGCTGTCATCGCCACTGGCGGCTTTGGTTTCGCCAATCCAGATGATTTTATTGACTTTGGTTTTGGCTTTGATGTTTTTGAGTTCTTTGGCCAACGGCGCGGAGGCGAACATAAAGCGTGCGCCGCAGTCATTAAGGATGTAGGAAAATTCTTCGCTTTTCAAAAAGACGTTGAGTGGGACGGCTACCGCGCCGATAGAAGTAATGGCGAAATAGGCGGCAATAAATTCGGGAGAGTTGGAAACGACAAGGGCGACCCTGTCGCCATATTGTACGCCTTGGTGTTGCAGATAGGCGGCGACGGTTTCTACTTCGCGTTTGAGGGAGGAATAGCTGATTTTTTCTTTGTCGTTGAAAATGACCGTGCCTTTACCGTTTTTTTGGCAGGCTGCAGTCAGCATAGCGTAAAAATTAGGGTGGGTGTGCATTTCGGAGTTTGTGTCCATATTGTGTCGATTGATGTACGGTTTCGATGAACCGTTTATTTCGAAGGATAGGTTTTACATCCTATCGGTAAAATAAGCAAGAGGCCGTCTGAAAATACTTTCAGACGGCCTTGAGCTTTGCTGGGCTTAGGAAAGCAATATTTTGAATTTAAAATTATTTATTGTATTGATGGGAATATTCCCATTCTTCAAAGTCTGCCGTTCGGAAGATAGTGCAAGCCGATTGCGTTTCTGTCTCAAGCCATTTCGAGTTTACCGTTGAGTTTGAGGCAGAATCCTGATGCCGGATTGGCAGAGCCAATGTTTAGAGACTTTGAGACCTAGCCATTGTTCAGACGGCCATCGGGTACTTTCTTAAACAGGCGATAGAAATTGTCGCTGGTGTTTTGTGCCAATGTTTCCAAGCTCTCGCCGCGCAGATTGGCTAAGAATTCGGCTGTATAGCGGACGTAGGAAGGCTCGTTTTGTTT
>CAUSHT010000068.1:0-8159 GCA_963531275.1 uncultured Neisseria sp. | reverse complement strand
AAAGAAGCGGTATAACAACTACTCTGCTCTGCGTCTTTCATGAAAAATTTATGCCCCGGTCAAAAATAATAGCAAACAGTTTATCAGTTTGACGAAAGAAAGGCAAAGTCCGACAGCATATTTTCTTTTAAAAACAGTCTATACCATCAGTCTTACCGGCTTTCAGACGGCCTTTTCTTACTTGATAAAACCATCAATCGGCGCATAGCCCAAGAAATCTGCCTGCTCATTCAAGATTACCACCCATTCCTTGTTTCGTGCACTGGTAAACGGCAAGAAATACAACTCTTTCCCATCATTTCTCAGCGAGGCCTGTTCCAAAATTGAGTCCTCATTCATACCACGGGCTTTTGCCAAAACAAACAACGGTTTCATTACCTTACGGATTTTCTCACGCTCCTGCTGCGAATCTGGCAACCACCAAGAAGGCCTCATACTCGGTTCAATGCCTTTCAAAGACAAATCTAAGCTTTGGTTGGCCTCGTCAGGACTCGTCGCTTCACGCAACCCAATACGGCGTACGCCAAACCAAGATAAATTCTGCAAATCCTTCGGAGCATGGCTCAAATCATTGACATCTACTTCCGCAGCAATGACCACATTCATCCTATCGGCTTCAAATACGACAACCACCGGCCGCGCCAAAGAGACGCTGTACAAACCATAAATCAAGGCAGCTAACTGAATCATGCCGATTAAGGAAAAATCAACCATCCTCTCTTTAAGTTTTTTGCTCGGACTGGCAAGAATCAAAGTCAACAACGGGCCGCAAACAATATCTACTGAAATGACCAGTTTATATAAAGCCAATCCGCCCGTTAGCTCGGTATACGGATAAGGATACCAAACCCCGAATACCAACAAAGCGGCCAATCCTGCCAAAATCAGACTAATCAACAAATGCCATGCCGCATTTTTTAATGCAAACCGAAGGCGTGATGAAGAATGTAATGTATGTGCGCTTTCCATAGATAGCAATAAGATATTATTTTCTCTATAAATATTATGTACAGCTTAAAAAAATAAATGAGATATTTAAATATATTGGCAGGCCGTCTGAAAATTGGAGCATTAAGTACAACCATCTCACCAAGCATTTCAATATCTGAAAAAGACTAACAAATGAATAATAGAAATAATAGATAAAATAAAAACCACCATACAAGATGGTGGTTTTCAAATCTGGCTCCCCGACCTGGGCTCGAACCAGGGACCTGCGGATTAACAGTCCGTCGCTCTACCGACTGAGCTATCGGGGAATTAAAGATGAAATTATATAGAAAATATCAGAAACCTGTCAAGCAACAATCTATATAAAAACAAAAATATTTTTATATCTTTTTAATTTATAAAACTTTTATAAGATTTCAGCAATTTGTTTGGCCGCACGTTTCGCATCCAACAAAATCAAACCCAATTTACCGCTTTCTTTTGCCATCAATGCCAACACTGCATTCTCACCTGCCTGACTCAGCAGAATATAGCCATTTTTACCTTTAACCATTACCTGATCCAACTCACCGCAAGCCAACTCGTGTACGGAACGATTACCCAATGCCAAAAGCGTTGCCGACATCGCACCTACACGGTCTGCATTCAAATGCGAAGGCAGCATGGTTGCGATCGGCAGGCCGTCTGTAGAAATTACTGCAGAGGCAGTGATATCCGCAGAGGTATTGTTCAAATCGCTTAATACAGAGATCAATAGTTGTTGCATAGTCGCTCCATTCTAAAATAAATATTGGTCAGGCAAAAATCAACGGCTGCCGTATCGGTGGTACAGCACTTTAACCAAAGTAACAAAAGCCTCTTTATTTAAGTCAGGCATTCCGCCAATTACCAAAATCAGCTTGGTCATGCCAATATACAGAGGGAAAAAGGTCAATTCACTTTGGCCTGAAGGATCACAAATACCCCATGCGCTATTATTGATATGCAGGTTATTGCGAATCAAAAGACGGTGATTGTCTTCCATTTTGGCTACTTCGCTCGCCAAAAGACCCAATTCTTCTGCTGCCTCATGATGGAAATTGGCATTGGCAAAATACAAGCCGTTTTCATCAGCCAACAAAGCTTTGCCAGAATTCGACAACTGTTCCAATAATGTCGGTAATTGTTCGTCAGTCAGATGGATGTCCTCTGTACTGATTTCCTCGTCACCGTACAAAAACTCCAAGCGTTGGAGGCGATACAACAGGTTTAAAGCGGTATTGATATCGCTGGTGTCTGCCCACGCCAAAAGTTTTTCACTGCTGATGGTTTCAGACGGCTCTGCACGCAACAGACCATACAATAAAGTTCTGCTGGCACTGGGCGTATCACTTGAAACAGCATAATACGCACCCGCAGGTGTAATCTTAGGATATAAATTTGCTTGTAAAGAGAGTGTCGCTTCCATCTTATACCTCTAATCCGGGGTCAATTGAGAACAACATGGCAGTAACCAATTGTTTTACATCGTCTTCTCGACGCGCATCAATCTCAAAAACCGGTACATTAAAATTATTCTGTGCTAAATATTTTTGATAAACATCTACGCTTGGCAAGGAGCGGATATCCATCTTCGTTACCCCTACAACCAAAGGCGCTTTTTTCAGCAACTCGCGGAACGCATCCAAGAAGAATTGCAAGTCTTTCAATGGGTTGCTTCTTGTATTATCTAAAAGAAGCACTAAACCCATACTGCCTTGGCTCAGAATTTCCCACATAAAATTAAAACGCTCCTGACCAGGCGTACCGTAAAGGTGAACCTTGGTTTCCTCATCCAAATGAATGACACCGTAGTCCATTGCCACAGTCGTGTACCCCTTGCGGACAAGTGTCATATCAGATGCGGATGCATCGGTTTGAACCGGTGGTTCATCAGATAAAGCTGAAATTGCAGTGGTTTTACCTACGCCAACAGGACCGGTAAAGATAATTTTATTTTCTTTCATGACGTGTCCTTTACGATTTACCCAGCAACTTACGCATCAGGCGTTGCAACAGGCCGCGAGGTTGTTCTTTAGACGGACCGGCAACTTTTTGGGCCTCTTTGCTCATTGCTGTTTCAGGTACGTCTTTGCTATTCACATCAATCTGTTCATTCAAGGAAGGCGTATTGTTCGCATCTGTTGCAAACTCTGTATCTGTCGCCAAAAAGCCTGTTATATATGTTGCCGATAAATAATTCAAAATATCAGGCATCTCTAATGGCATGACTTTATAAAGAACATTCAGATTAACAGATGTTTTCGTCAGAAATGCCGACAGACGCATAGATTCCGGAACATGCGCCAAACGGGTTAAGTTTGGCCAACGCTTGAGCGTAAAGACAGTTTGCGGCGTCATCGGATAAATCAGACGGCCTGATGCAGTCCAAATGGCCATTTGCCACAAGCATGACATAATGGTGACTTTGGCTTTTTCTTTCCATTGCGGATTATCAGGAACAGCCTTACACACAACTGCCAAGTTATCGTTTTTACACAATTTCTCCAACTCATTGGCACTGACTGTCAGCAGCACACGTTGAATGCTGGGAAACACGATCAATATCGGCTTGCCTTCATGCAAGACGGCAATATCTTGGTGTCCTTGACTGGCAAATTTCAGCGCACCCAACAAGCCTTTATTTGGATTAAATCGGCGAATGGTGGCTTTTCTTGCGCCATCAGAATTTGATTGTCCTTTATTCTCTTCAGCCGCTTGTTGTTCAGACGGCTCAAAAACATTCCCGCCCTGAGCCAGGCTGCGCAAAACAGGAAACAAGGTATCGAATTTAACCGGCTTGGCCAAATAAGGAGTCGTTACGGTTGGCAATTCAGAAGAAAACATTGCCACAGGTACTTCCGGATAAGTTTTCTTCGACTCTTTCCAAGCTTCTACGCCTGCCGGAGTATCGGTATCAACCAATACCAAATCCGGTTTTTCATCAGAATCAGGGGAAACGATGACGTAATTCGTCGTATTGTGCATTTTAAATGCCATACGGAATACTGCCTGCTGTTGCTCACCCATCTCCTGTAACATAACCCGTATGGTTTTAATTTTTGGTAAATGATTATTCATCACTCGTACTTTCTACGATTATCTTATTTTTTTGAATATTGGTTCATTCGTTGCAAGAGACGGCTCATTGCCAAGACAACCTCTTCAGGCAGGCTGACAACACGCTCACGCAACAGGCGCAGGAATTGCTCCAAACGTCCCCAGTCTTCGACGCGTTCGTACAAATCAAACAAGATGATGTACAGCTGCGATTCTTTAGGATACTGCAAAACAGCTTGTTCCAAAGTGCTGATAGCCAAATCCAACTGACCGTAGGCCAACAGAGATTCTACTTCTTTCAGAGCTTCATCAGCAGGTGAAGAGCTTGCACTGATGACAGAAGAATCTTTTTGAACCAAATCGCGATATTTGGCTTTCATCTGCAAAGAACTTGGCTGAATATAACCGCGCTTCAAACCAATCTCTTTAATTTGCTGTTCAGACGGCCCTTTTTCCAAATCATCAAAAATTTCGTGATAACCAAGGCTATAACCCCAACCAAGCATACGTTCTTTTACTTGACGACCATATTGGCCCAAAGAGTGGTAAAGCTTCCACAGGTGCTTGGCAAACTGCCCTACTTCTTCATTCTGATAATCCAGACGCAAGGCATCGATAATGAGACCAGCAGGTTTCGCAGAAGTTTGGATTGCTTTGTTGTATTGATGCAAAGCAGTCTCGTAACTAATCTTGTCTTTCAGGATTTTTGCACTACGCTCCGGCTTGGCAAAACCAATCACCGCACCCATCTCTTCAGGGCTGATTTCGCCAAAGTCTTTCTTGCCTAATACGATAGGCGCGCGTTTGCCCATACCTGGCATGACAATGCGTTCGGCCGAATCGTTCTCAAAGGCAATATGCTCGTCGGAAGCAACTTCCAAACCGCTTTGTTCGCCAATTTGACGATCCACTTCCTGCATATTCCAACCGAGATGATGTTCGGCAAAAACGCGCAGGCGCAGATTAGTTGAATCCAAAGCCAGACCGGCTTTCAAGTATTCGGCTACACTGTCTTCAGAAAGGGAAGCACTATGGCGCTCAAGCGTATCTGCCAGCATATCGATATTGCCGACGCGCAGATTCAAACCGATTAATTCATGAACCAGTTTTTCCGGTGCACCATCTTCCAAGGTATTGAGATAACCGGCCAAAGACTCTGCAGCCTTGCTCTCATAACCAAATTGTTTATAAACCTGGTATTCGGTCAATGGATCGACTTCTTGTGCAGAAACAGAAGCCGTAGCATTGCTTGAGCCGCTTCCGCCCCATTCCCAGTCTTGATTATCCGCATTGGAAACTGTTTGGTTGACTTTCTCAATCCAGTCGTTTCCATCCTCAGAGGAGGCTGTATGAGCGGCAGATTTATGGCCGCCTTTTGATGCATGTGCGCTTTGTTTGCCTGAGTTGCCTCTTTGTTCACTACTTTGTTTATGACGAACAAAAAACAACACCAGCAAAAAAAGCACCAGCAAAAAAATAGTTAAAAGTTGATAGTTCAAGAACACCTCCCGGTCTTGTGCTGCAAACTGCATTTATTAACATCTGTTGCTTTACACGCAACTTCAACGTTATGAATTCCCCAAACGAATGATGATAACATGAATGCACTCATTTTTACATTAAAAACCCTACTCACATAAAGGACTTGATACCAATTTACAACTCAAACACACCGATGGATTCAACATGTGAGGTTTGTGCAAACATATTCATGATTCCCGCCGCCTTAAACTTATAGCCCTTATTAACCAAGACACCGGCATCTCGTGCAAATGTTGATGGATTGCATGAAACATATACTATTTTTTTGGGAAAAAACGGCTTATGTAGCGATTTGACAACAGCATAAGCTCCACTCCTCGGCGGATCGAGCAACATCTTGTCAAATTTCCCCCATGACTCGACAGTCTTTTCATCGGTATCGAACAAGTCGGCAACAGAAAACGTCATATTCTCGGCACAACGATTCAGGCGGGCATTTTCCCTTGCCCTATCAACCAAATAATCGGCACCTTCAATACCGACAACCGATGCGCCACTTTTCGCCAGTGGCAAACTGAAATTGCCCAAACCGCAAAACAAATCGGCAATCCTCTCCCCTTTTTGAGGGTTTAAAAGTCTGACGGCCCTTGCCACCATCACTTCGTTCAATTGCGCATTAATCTGCGTAAAATCACCCGGTTTGTAAGGCATTTCTACATCAAATTGAGCAAAATTATAGTTCAGAGCAGGCACATTCTCGGGATAAAACGGCAAGGATTCGGCATGATCCTGCAGCCATATTTGCCATGCTTTTTCAGCACCCGACAATATCTTATCAAACCAATTACGCAATTCGCTTAATATTTGTCCAAACGGTTGATTTACGAAACGAATGTTGAGTACGGTCACATTTCTCCCGCAATAAAACTCAACAAATTTCACTTTTACACCGTCATCATGCAGCTTTTGCAGCAAATTTCGGACATCAGGCAATTTATCGGAAACATGTTTAGGCAAAATAGAACAATGGCGGATATTGACGACATCATGGCTTTTTTTAGCCTGAAAACCGAGTTTCAGACGGCCTTTTTTATCCACGGCAACACTTAAACGTGCCCTATCGCGATAATACCAGGAGAAACCATATAAAGGAGGCAAAATTATCTCCGGCTTGACCTTACCTATCCGTTCCAACTGCTCTTCTAAAATCCGTTGCTTTAATGCAACTTGCGCACCAAAGGAAACATGTTGGAGCGAACAGCCACCACATGTATCAAAATAGCAACAAGCGGGCTCAACGCGTTCGGAAGAAGGTTTTAAAACCGTTTCGACCTGAGCTTCTGCAAACTGCTTTTTCTCTTTATGAATAGCAAACGTTACACGCTCTCCGGGCAGCGCACCGCCGATGAATACAGTCTTCCCATCGACTCTGGCAACACCCCTGCCCTCATAATCCAAAGAAAAAACTTCCGCCTCTTGATACCGTTCTTTCACACTCATACCGTTTCCGTCAGACAGCCGCTTACCGGCCGTCTGACTGTCTTCCAATACCGAAAGCGCATATTTTCTCACAAAAACACAGAGTTTCAGGTATCATGCGCCAAAAACTTTCATTTCAATCCCCACAAAAAAAGACGACATGAAAAAATTATTCCTTGGACTGACAGCCGCCCTTCTGACCTCGGCCGCTGCTGCAAACACACTTATTCCAGACATCTCTCCCTCCTCTTCCGGACAACACGTCGTTATCAATATTACGCAACAGCGTTTGTTCCTCTACGACAACGGTAAACTGAGCAAAATTTATCCTGTTGCCGTCGGCAAAGCCATGACCCAAACCAATCTGGGCGAACATAAAATCGGCGCAAAAGCCTACAACCCGGTTTGGCACATCCCTAAATCCATCCAAAAAGAACGCAATGACGGCGTAAAAAGCGTACCGGCCGGCCCAAATAATCCGCTGGGCCCCGTATTTGTCCGTCTTGGCGACCCTAAATTAAGCCTTGGTATCCACGGCACCAATGCCCCTGCCAGCGTACCCGGCGTCCGCAGCCATGGTTGCGTACGCATGAAATCGCCTGACGCATTGGAATTCGCCAAAACCATCGCAACAGGTTCTCCTGCCTCCGTTATCTACCAAATGGCAAGCCTGAACGAAGATGCCAACCAAAACTTGTGGCTGGCTGCCTATCGTGACCCATACGACAAGAAAAACCTTGATACGGCTGCCCTGAAAAAAAGCATTGCCGCCTGGGCAAAAGCGCACGGTAAAACCATTCCTGCCGCGCGTGTGGATGCAATCCTGAAAGGGCGCACCGGCGCAGCAAACTGTCTGACCTGCGCCAAAGGCGTGAAACTCAAATCGCCTTTGAAATCTTTGGCATGGACCAGCGGCACGGATGCTTACAGCAAACCTAAAGTCATGCCGAAACCGGCTCCTGCTAAAGATGTGGTATTGCCTCAAGGCACTGAAATCGAAGTCGATGCTACCGACGATACAAACAAGGCAGCATCCGAACCGAAACAAAGCGTTCGTCCGACTCCGGCAAAACCTGCTGCCAAACCGGCAACCACTCCGGCCGATGCTCCTGCTTCTGCACCTAAAGCTGCTTCCGAACCGGCTACTGCCCCTGCCTCTTCTCCTGTGA
>CAUSHT010000067.1:0-8170 GCA_963531275.1 uncultured Neisseria sp. | reverse complement strand
GTACCGGTTACGCCGATTTCGCCGTAGAGGTTTTCAGTCGGGGTATAACGGAAAAACAGGTTGCCGGTAACGTTACTGGTGTTGTCCAGATGGATGCCCACGCGGTTTGGATTTTCCTTGTCTTCAACCACTTTTGCCTGCATCACGCCCAACGATCCGCGCAGGTAGAGTTTTTTGGGGATGATTTGTCCGATGGCGGACAACTCCACGCCGCGCGAACGGTGTTTACCGCCGACTGCCCAAGTGTAGGGATCATTTTGCGCATCGGGGCGGTAGCGGATATTGAAGCGTTCGATTTGGTAGGCGGACAATGTGGTGCTGAGGCGGTCGTCCAGCCAACTGCTTTTAACACCGGTTTCGTATTGGCGGGTGTACTCGGGGTCGGCGTTGAACACGGCGGCAGACGAAGTGTCAATACTCAAATAGCCGCCGCGTCCGCCATAAGGTGCGAAGCCTTTGTTATACGAGGCGTAGAGCGTGTGGGCAGGCGTTACGTTCCACACTGCGCCGATGTTGGGGCTGAACGAATGGCCGCTGTATTGGCGGCTGCTGCCGGTGAGTTTGTTTTCGGAATTAAAGGTGTATTTGTCGTAACGGCCGCCGAGGACGAATTTCAAGTCGGGCGTGGCGGAGAAGATGTTTTGCACGAAGATGCCGTAGGAGTCGGCTTTGTGGCGGTTTTGGGTCAGAATAGGCTGCAATCTGCCCGAGGCCGGCCAGCTTGCGCGGTCGTATGGATCAATGGAGGCGGTAAAGGCGCGGTTGTAACCTAATGTCGGGTTGCGGTGTTCGCGGCTATAATCCATGCCTACGGTCAGATGGTTTTCAAAACGGCCGATGGTGTAGTCGCCGTTGAGCGTGAAGTTGGACGACAGGGTTTTGTTGTCGGTCTGCTGCCAAGCGTAGTTGCGTTTGATTCGGCTGCCGTTTTCGCTGCCTGCATAGAAATGGTCGAAATCCTGCGCCGCCGTGCGGTGGGCGAGCTGCCATTGGGCACGCCATTTGTCGTTGAAGGCGTATTCAAGGTCGGAACGCCAAACTTGCAGCTTGTCTTTCACAAAATCGTTCGGGTGGGCGAACCCCATGCGGTAAGGCAGTCCGAAGCGGTCGTACACGGACTTGGTCGGACTGCGGTCGGGCGTGCGCTCCACATTGTCGTAGGTGTATTGCCCCGTCCATTTCAAGCCGTTGTCGAGTTTGACGGTAATGCTGGGCGAAACCATGACGTTTTTGCTGTCTATGCCGCTGCGGAACGAATTGGCGCGCCCGACTTCGCCGGTAAGACGGATGGCGACGTTTTTGTTCAGCACTTCGTTAATGTCCATATTCAGGCTGCGGTTTGCCCACGAGCCGTAAACCGCACCGATGTTGCGGCTTTGTTTGAAGTTGGCGTATTTGCTGACCATGTTGATGACGCCGCCGCCGTTGGTGCGTCCGTAAAGCACGGAAGACGGACCTTTCAGGATTTCCACGCGCTCGATGTTGGCAGTACTACGGCGCACCTGCCCACTTTCGCGCACACCGTCACGGTAAATATCGGATGCGTCGGCTTGAAAGCCGCGCAGGAAAATGCTTTCGCCGCGCATATCGTAGGCAGCGTCGATGCCGGCATTGCCTTCGAGGATGGAACTCAAATCGTTCGTGCCGTAATTTTTGTTTTTCTGGATATTGAGCGTATCGACGGTTTGCGGCGTTTCTTTAATGAGCTGTCCGTTGCGGGTAACGGCGGCTTCGTCATAGTTGATGTAGCCTTTGAGTACGCTGGTATCGGACTGTCCGACCACAGAAACAGTGGGCAAAGTAGCGGTGTAATGTTCACCATTGTCCTGCGTATCGGCGGCAGCAACAGGGAAGGAAGCGATAATCAGCGTGGGTAATAAAGCCAAATGAAATGGTATTTGCATTTTTATACTCAATTTAACGAAACAACCGAATTATATTGCTTCAAAAAAGAAATGAGAATAGTTTCTTTTAATTATATTTAACATGATATTTGTAAACAAAGGCCGTCTGAAATACATATCGGTTTCAGACGGCCTTTGTTTATTAATAGACACTTCAAACTACTTACTCAACAGCATTTCCTGCATCAGCTTCATGCCCCATTGCCAGCCACCGAGTGCACCGTTCAACTGGCCGGAATGCGGCGATTGAAGCAGGCGTGCATGCCAGCGGTCGGCCTGTTCTTGCGCCCAATCGCGTGGCGTGCCGTTTGTTTCGGCGATAACCAGCGCTGTACGGCAAGGGCAGCGGACACGCTGGAACGTATGGATTTCGTCTTCGGGAAAAGCTTCTGGACGCGGCGAGACCAAAATAATATTGGTCAGGCGTTTTTGCGTCATGATGTCGGCTTGATACAGCCATGCCAAAAATGCGGACACGCCGGCACCATGAGCTACAACGGCAATACTTCTGCTGACGATATGGTCGAAGGCCGTCTGAATGGCGTGTTGCCATTCGGAAATGGTTTGCCGACTATCGGCTTCGGCAGTTTGAACAATCGGATAGCTGACCGCCCAGCGGTCTATCCACATTTCCGCTTCATCCGCATCGCGTATCAGAAACAGTGCCATTTCTTCGAGTTCGAAGCTCTGCATTTCAGACGGCCTATTTGAGTAAGTCGTTGAGTGTAAATGCAATCAGCAATGCGGCAGGCACGCTGAGGATGGCACAAGTCGCCAGACAAAGTACGATGTTGGCAATCAACCGCCAGCCCTTCCAAGCAAAGCATTTGGCCGCAATCAGCAGGCAAGGCAGGGAAAACAGCAGCCATACCAACGCCCAAGTCGGATTGGCCTTGGTCGGTGCAACCCAACCGGACATTCGCGCCAGCATAAACACTGCCCACACCAGCATAGGCAATACAAATGCCGCCACGACCCATGCCGCGCCTACGCCGGTTTTGCCGTTTATATTCCAATCATATTTACCAAAAACCTTATTCGGCAACATAGTCATACTCCACAACTAAAGGGGCGTGATCCGAGAATTTTTCGTCTTTATAAACATGTGCGGAAACGGCTTTGGCGGCCAACTCCGGCGTAACCATCTGATAATCGATGCGCCACCCGACATCTTTCGCATACGCTTGTCCGCGGTTGCTCCACCATGTATAGCCCGGCACATCGGGATAAAGTGTGCGCCACATATCCGTCCAACCAAGCTTGTGGATGACTTTTCCTATCCATTCTCGTTCTTCAGGCAAGAAGCCCGAATTTTTCTGATTGCCCTTCCAGTTTTTCAAGTCGATGTTTTGGTGGGCAATGTTCCAGTCGCCGCAGACGACGATGTCACGTCCTTCGTTTTTCATGGCTTCGAGCATGGGATAGAACGCGTCCAAAAAGCGGTATTTTACTTGTTGGCGCTCTTCCGCGCTGCTGCCGCTGGGCAGATACAACGAAATTACCGACAATTTGCCGAAATCGCAACGGACAAAACGGCCTTCCCTGTCAAATTCTTCAATGCCCATGCCGATTTGCACATTGTCTGGTTTGCGTTTGCTGTACACCGCCACGCCGCTGTAACCGCGCTTTTCCGCGCAATGCCAGTAGCCGTGCATACCGTGCGGATTTTTCATATCGTCTGACAGGTCGGCCTCTTGAGCTTTCAGTTCCTGCACGCAGACGATATCGGCACCGGAAGCGGCGATGTATTCATAAAAACCTTTTTTATAGGCGGAGCGGATGCCGTTGACGTTGGCAGAGATAATTTTCAACATAAGATTTGAGTAATTTTTAAAAACGGATAATAGGATTGAGGTTTTCAGACGGCCTGCAAGTCATAAACAAATACTTTGGAATTGCGGCCGTTGGCATTGTATTCCTGCCGGCGTTCGGCAGGCAGGTCATCGGCTGAGGCCGTCTGAAAGCCCCGTTCGACAAACCATTCGCCCGTATGCGTGGATAAGGCGAAAAGCGTTTTGATATTTAAGGCGCGTGCTTTTTGAAACAGATGTTCCAACAGCAATTCGCCGTAGCCGCCATCGCGCGCTTCGGGCGATACCACCAGACAGGCTAATTCGCCGCAGTCCGGTTCGGAAAAGGTTTTCAGCGCCACGCAGCCGTAAATGTTTTGATCGTGTTCCAATACGGAAAAACTGGAAATATGGTTTTCCAAATACTCGCGGCTGCGGTGTAACAAGATGCCTTGTTCCGCCAGAGGGCGGATTAAGGCAATGATGTGCGGGATGTCGTCGCTGCGTGCCTGACGGATGGAAACAAACGGCTCACGCGCAATAGATGTACCGCTGCCCTCGCGGGTAAACAGCTCGCGCAACAGGCTGCCGTCTTCACGGCCGTTGAGAATCTGCACCCGCGATACGCCGTTTTCCAACGCGCCTACCGCCGCATGCAGCAAATCGGCCGGCGCATCGGGATTATCGTGTATCAGTTCCTGCACTTCGCCGACAGACAAAGTATTGGCCAACAAGCCGTCGGCACGACGAATACCGGTTTCTTCGGTCAAGAAAACCAGCTTTTCCGCCTGCAAAGCCATGGCTACTTCCTGAGCGGTTTCGCACATACTCAGATTGAAGGTTTTACCGCTGTACGAATGCCCCAAAGGACTGATCAGCACCACCGCGCCGCCATCCAAACGCAAACGGATTTCTTCTGCGTCGATTTTGCGGACGGTACCGGTATAACCCATGTCCACGCCGTCGATAACGCCCAGCGGACGGGCGGTAATAAAGTTGCCGCACGCAATAACCGGCGGCTTGCTCCGTTGCGGTGCAGATACGCTGCTGAACAAAGCGGCTTCGACATCGCTGCGGATAATCCCCGCTACCTGCTTCACTTCCATCAAAGTCGCTTCATCGGTAATCCGTCGGCTGCCGCTGTATTTCGGAACAAAATCCCGACCCGAAGCCAATTTGTCGAGCAAATGCCGCGAACCGTGTACCAAGACCAAACGCAAGCCCAAGCTGGCCAACAGATTCAAATCTGCGGCCAAACGAATCAAAGTTTCGCCTTCCAACAGGCTGTCGGTCACGCCGACCACCATGGTTTTGCCACGCAAATATTGGATATAGGGCGCGGCCTCACGAAAGCTGGCGACAAAATGGGCGATGGCACTCATAGCAGGGCAAGATAAAAGAGTTGCATAATCAAAACCGTCAGCGCAATCAGCGATGCCAAAGTCCAGTTGAAACCGTCCTTGCGCGTTTTGACCGCCGCCTGCTCTTCCGCCTTAGGCTCTTCCTTGAGCGCACTATTGAGCAAATCGGAAATTTCTTTGCGCGAGAGTTTGGAATGCTTGAGAATTTGCGCACCGATATTATGCACGAGGCGCACATCCGTTACCGCCACAGGCAGATGGGCCGGATCGGCCGGCAGGTTGCCCGACAGATAATCCTTGGCCTTAAACATCCCCGAACAACGCGTGCAGACCACGAAACCCTGCGCCACGTTCAACTGGGCATCTTTCACCCAATGCGGTGTTTTACAATGAGGACAAGAACAAGCAGGCATGAGTATTTTCCGTAAGTGTATTGAATCAAAAATATATTTTAGCCAATGTTTCAGGCCGTCTGAAAAATGTTTCAGACGACCTGAGCATGATGTTATGGTTTAAACCGCACCGTAACGTTCGCGATAGGCTTTGACCGGCTCGAAGAAGCCGCCAAATTCGGCATTGTTTTGCAAGAGCGTGAACAAGTCGTTCAGGTTGGCAATCGAAACCACCGGCAGGCCGTATTGTTTTTCGACTTCCTGCACCGCCGACAATTCGCCCGTGCCTTTTTCCATGCGGTCGAGCGCAATGGCCACTGCGGCAGGCGTTGCACCTTCGGCCTCAATCAGTTTGACCGACTCGCGCACGGATGTACCGGCGGAAATCACATCATCGATAATCAGCACGCGGCCTTTCAAAGGCGCGCCCACCAACACACCGCCCTCGCCGTGGTCTTTGGCTTCTTTGCGGTTGTAGGCAAACGGTACGTTTACGCCTTTTTCCGCCAACATCATCGCTGTTGCCGCCGCCAAAATAATACCTTTATAGGCTGGGCCAAACAGCATATCGAACTTCACGCCACTGGCAATAATGGCTTCGGCGTAAAACTTCGCCAGTTGCAAAGTCGATGCGCCGTCATTGAACAAACCGGCATTGAAAAAATAAGGCGACTGACGGCCGGCCTTGGTCGTAAATTCGCCGAATTTCAACACGTTTTGTGCCAAAGCGAATTTGAGGAAGTCTTGACGGAAATCGGACATTTGGGTTCTCCCGAAAGATGTTGATTTATCAAAGAAACGATTATAAAGGATTCATGCGGAAAAATCAGGCCGTCTGAAAACAGGTTCAACCCCGCTTTTAGCCGACTTGCCCTATTCCTTTTCAAACCGACAAGGCGGCATTGCCGTCTTATCACGGCAATCAAAACGGATTATTCCCGATGATACGGATGGTTGTGCAAAATCGAAACGGCGCGATAAAGCTGCTCGGTCAGCAAAACGCGCACCATACCGTGCGGCAGGGTCAGGCTGGAAAGGCGTATCATCATGTTTGCCTGCTGTTTCAAACGGTCGGTCATGCCGTCTGCACCGCCAATAATAAAGCAGACGTGTTCGCCGTTTTGCTGCCAGCTTTTCAAGTGTTGCGCCAATTCGACCGAAGTCGGCGCTTTGCCGCGCTCGTCCAATACCACCAAAAACGCGCCCTGCGGTATGGCTTCCAACAGGCGTTTTTCTTCAGCCGCCATGCCCTGAGCCGCATTCACACCCGCGCCGCGTTTCTCTGGTTTGATTTCTTTCAGCGCATAATTGACATCGCGCCCGAAGCGTTTGGCGTACTCGCCGACGGCCTCATCGACCCAACGCGGCATTTTCGTGCCGACAGCCAAGACGGTGATATTCATGGAGTATCCTTTGTTATCGAATTGTCGGTTGGGCATTATGGTCAAGCAAGTTCTCAACCTTTTCAAACCATGAGCCAATGCCCACGCAACCGACTGAAAATAAAAGGCCGTCTGAAAGCCGAATGTATCCCGTTCGGCTGTTTCAGACGGCCTTTCAATGATTAGCAGTGAACCAGTGTACCTTCGTTTTCGCCGGTTACCACGCGTTTGAGCGAGCCTTCTTTAGCAATGCCGAATACCACGATATTGAGTTTGCGTTCGCGGCAGAGGGCGAAAGCGGTGGCATCCATCACTTTGAGGTTTTTCAACAAGGCTTCGTCAAAAGTAATGGTTTCATAGCGTGTTGCAGATGGGTCTTTTTTCGGGTCTGCGGTATAAACGCCGTCAACATTGGTGGCTTTGAGCATCACATCGCAGTTCATTTCCGCACCGCGCAATGCAGCGGCAGTGTCGGTCGTGAAGAACGGATTACCGGTACCGGCGGCGAAAATCACGACTTTGCCTTCTTCCAAATATTGAATGGCTTTAGGACGGGCGTAAGTTTCAGCGATTTGCTGCATAGACAGTGCGGATTGGACACGCGCTTTGATGCCCAAGGTTTCAAATGCGTCTTTGAGTGCCAAGGCGTTCATCACGGTTGCCATCATGCCCATGTAGTCGGCAGTGGCGCGGTCCATGCTGCCTGCTTGTGCAGATACGCCGCGGAAAATGTTACCGCCGCCGACAACGATACCGACTTGCACGCCCATTCTCACGATTTCGGCAATTTCGCCGACAGTTTGAACGATGGTATCGTGATTGATGCCGAATGGATCAGAGCCCATCAGGGATTCGCCGGAGAGTTTCAGTAATACGCGTTTGTATTTGATTTGCTGTGTCATGGGATACCTTGCTTTCTTGAATGTCGTCGGTCGGGGGTCGGGCCGTCTGAATTTTCAAACGGTCGGAATATTAATGATAGGGTGTGTCGGTTTATTATTGTTTTGGTTTTCAGACGGCCTTTATATTCGGTCGTCTTAAATTAGGTACCGTAAACGGTTTTCTCAAAAAAAAGCACCCTGATTCGTTTGGAATCCAGGTGCTTTCTTTTTCATAAGTGCCTTACACTTTAGCAGCGGCAGCAACTTCGGCCGCGTAGTCAACAACGGCTTTCTCGATACCGTCGCCTACTTTGTAGCGTACGAAGCTGATTACTTCAGTGCCGTTTTCTTTGGCGAATTGGGCAACAGTTTGGTCAGGGTTCATCACGAATGCTTGGCCGTTCAGAGTGATTTCAGCCAAGAATTTGCGGATACGGCCTTCAACCATTTTAGCGGCGAT
>CAUSHT010000066.1:0-8227 GCA_963531275.1 uncultured Neisseria sp. | reverse complement strand
CAAATAAAAAAGCACAACATTTCGTTGTGCTTTTTCTTGATGAACCCACATTACTTGTTTTTTTGCGAACGAAGGTAGTCCAAAGTTTTCAGCTGGGCAATGGCTGCTGCCAATGCTTTGTGCGCTTCGGCCAGAGATTTATCATCTTTGGCTGCAGAAACACCTGCCTCGGCTGCTTTCTTAGCTTCTTCAGCACGCGCCTGATCCATTTCGGTACTGCGGACGGCAACGTCTGCCAATACGGTAATCTTGTCAGGCTGTACTTCTAAAACACCGCCAGAAACAGCAACCAGCACTTCTTCAGCTTCACCCGGAACAGTCAAACGCAATGCGCCGGGGCGTACCAAACTCATAATCGGCTCGTGTCGTGGATAAATACCAAGCTCACCTTGAACGGTCGGAACCACCACAAAGCTGGCTTCGCCCGAATAGATGTTTTGCTCGCTACTGACCACTTCAACTTGCATGACGCTCATGCCGACCTCCTTAGTTTAAGGTTTTCGCTTTCTCAACTGCTTCTTCGATGCCGCCTACCATGTAGAACGCTTGTTCAGGCAGATGGTCGTATTCGCCGTTCAAGATGGCTTTAAAGCCGGCAATGGTGTCACGCAATGGAACGTATTTGCCTGGAGAACCGGTAAATACTTCGGCAACGTGGAACGGTTGAGACAGGAAGCGTTGGATTTTACGGGCACGCATTACAGTCAGTTTGTCTTCGTCAGACAATTCGTCCATACCCAGAATGGCAATAATGTCGCGCAATTCTTTGTATTTTTGCAGAGTGGACTGTACACCGCGCGCTACGTCGTAGTGTTCTTGACCCAATACCATCGGATCCAATTGGCGTGAAGTAGAATCAAGCGGGTCAACTGCCGGGTAAATACCCAAAGAGGCAATATCACGGCTCAATACGACGGTGGCGTCCAAGTGGGCGAAAGTTGTCGCTGGAGACGGGTCAGTCAAGTCATCCGCAGGTACATATACGGCTTGGATGGAAGTAATGGAACCGGTTTGGGTAGAGGTAATACGCTCTTGCAAACGACCCATTTCTTCAGCCAATGTCGGTTGGTAACCCACTGCAGAAGGCATACGGCCCAACAGTGCGGATACTTCGGTACCAGCCAGAGTGTAACGGTAGATGTTGTCAACGAAGAACAATACGTCGCGACCTTTACCGTTTTCGTCTTTTTCGTCACGGAAGTATTCGGCCATGGTCAAACCGGTCAAAGCAACGCGCAGACGGTTGCCCGGAGGTTCGTTCATCTGGCCATACACCATGGCTACTTTATCCAATACGTTGGAATCTTTCATCTCGTGGTAGAAGTCGTTACCTTCACGGGTACGTTCACCCACACCTGCGAACACGGACAGACCGCTGTGCGCTTTGGCGATGTTGTTGATCAATTCCATCATGTTTACGGTTTTGCCCACACCGGCACCACCGAACAGACCTACTTTACCGCCCTTAGCAAACGGACACAGCAAGTCGATCACTTTAATACCGGTTTCCAGCAATTCGGTAGTTGAAGACAACTCGTCGAATTTCGGAGCAGTTTGGTGAATGGCACGACTCTTGTCGGTATCGATCGGACCTGCTTCATCAACAGGCGTACCCAATACGTCGACAATACGACCCAATGTACCTTTACCTACCGGCACAGTGATTGGCGCACCAGTATTGCTTACAGACATGCCGCGTTTCAGGCCGTCTGAACTACCCATTGCAATAGTACGGACAACGCCGTCACCCAGAAGCTGTTGAACTTCCAGAGTCAGACCGTTCTCGTCCAATTTCAGGGCATCGTAAACATGCGGGATAGCGTCGCGTGGAAATTCCACGTCAACCACCGCACCAATAACTTGTACGATTTTGCCTTGGCTCATTATCGTATCCTAATTTCCTGTTCAGGCTTCAGACGGCATTAAACTGCCGCTGCACCTGCTACAATTTCTGACAATTCTGTGGTAATCGCGGCTTGACGCGATTTGTTGTACACCAAACGCAATTCTTTGATGGCATTGCCTGCGTTGTCGGTTGCGGCTTTCATCGCTACCATACGCGCGGCTTGTTCAGATGCCATGTTGTCGCTCAATGCCTGATAAACCACAGACTCTAAATAGCGGCGAACCAAATATTCCAATACGGCGATAGGACTCGGCTCGTAGAGGTATTCCCAAGTAAATGAAGAATGACCTGTTCCGTCGTCAATAACGTTTTCACCGATAGGCAGCAAAACTTCCATACGCGGCTCTTGGCGCATTGTGTTGACAAAACGTGAGTAAACCATATGGATACGGTCTAATTCATGCTTCTCATAACGTTGGAAAATTTCGGTCAAAGGGCCAAGCAACGCTTCCATTTTCGGGGTATCGCCCAAATTGGTTGCACTGGCAATAACATTCAAACCGATACTTTGGCATGCAGCCAAACCTTTACTACCCAGGCACACGACTTCGACTTCGATGCCTTGTTCCTGATACTCTTGAACTTGCGCCAAAAACTTTTTCAGTACGTTTGCGTTCAAGCCACCGCACAAACCTTTGTCCGAGGTAATCAAAATGAAACCGGCACGACGCACTTCGCGGTGCGGCTCCAACAATTTGATACCATGATCGGCATTGGTCTGTGCAAGATGGCTCATCACTGTACGCACTTTTTCGGCGTACGGACGCGCTAAGCGCATCCGGTCTTGAGTCTTCCGCATTTTAGAGGTCGACACCATTTGCATCGCTTTAGTGATCTTTTGGGTATTTTGAACACTACGGATTTTGGTGAGAATCTCTTTTCCGACTGCCATTTCAGACTCCTTTCATCTCAATACTTATGCTTGGTAAGCGTAAGAAGATTTGAAAGATTTCATGGCTTCGGTCAATGCTCTTTCGCTTTCGTCAGACATTGCGCCTGATGCATTAATCGCTTCCAGAACCTCAGGATGTTGCGTACGTACGAAACTCAAAAATTCTGCTTCGAAAGCCAAGGCTTTGGATACCGGAACATCTGCGTAAGAACCGTTGTTGATCGCCCACAAAGTCAATGCCATTTCGGCAGTGTTCAATGTGCTGAATTGTTTTTGTTTCATCAATTCAGTAACCACTTCACCGTGTTGCAGCTGTTTGCGTGTTGCTTCGTCCAAATCGGAAGCAAATTGCGAGAACGCCGCCAATTCACGGTACTGTGCCAACGCCAAACGGATACCGCCACCCAGTTTTTTGATGACTTTGGTTTGTGCTGCACCACCTACGCGCGATACGGAAATACCGGCATTGATTGCAGGGCGGATACCGGCGTTGAACAAGTCGGTTTCCAAGAAGATTTGGCCGTCTGTAATCGAGATTACGTTGGTTGGTACGAATGCTGATACGTCACCGGCTTGGGTTTCAATAATTGGCAACGCAGTCAGAGAACCGGTTTTGCCTTTTACTTCGCCATTTGTCAGTTTTTCAACTTCGTTTTCGCTGACGCGAGCCGCACGTTCCAACAGACGGGAGTGCAGGTAGAATACGTCGCCAGGATAGGCTTCACGGCCAGGAGGACGGCGTAACAGCAGAGAAATTTGACGGTATGCAACGGCTTGTTTAGACAAGTCATCGTATACGATCAACGCATCTTCACCACGGTCACGGAAGAATTCACCCATGGTACAACCGGAGTAAGGAGCGATATATTGCAGTGCAGCGGCTTCAGAAGCAGTTGCAGCAACCACGATAGTATGCTCCATCGCGCCATGCTCTTCCAATTTGCGTACTACGTTGGCAATAGAAGATGCTTTTTGACCGATAGCCACATAAATACAGATTACGCCTGTACCTTTTTGGTTAACGATGGCATCCAGTGCTACGGCAGTTTTACCGGTTTGACGGTCACCAATAATCAGCTCACGTTGACCACGACCAACCGGAACCATAGAGTCAATAGCTTTCAGGCCGGTTTGCATGGGTTGGTCAACCGATTTACGCGCAATCACACCTGGTGCAATTTTCTCGATTGGAGCAGTCAATGTTGTGTTGATTGGACCTTTACCATCGATAGGACGACCCAATGCATCAACCACGCGGCCAACCAGTTCGCGACCGATCGGCACTTCCAAAATACGACCGGTACAGGTAACTGTATCGCCTTCTTTAATGTGTTCGTACTCACCCAACACTACGGCACCAACGGAGTCACGCTCCAAGTTCATGGCCAGACCGAAAGTGTTACCGGGGAATTCGAGCATCTCACCTTGCATCGCGTCTGACAAGCCATGAATGCGCACAATACCGTCTGTCACAGAAACAACGGTACCACGGGTACGCACTTCTGTATTGACGGACAGATTTTCGATTTTGGCTTTAATCAAATCGCTAATTTCAGCAGGATTAAGCTGCATGAAAACTCTCCTAATTTGTCATAGTCGCATACAAAGCATTCAGTTTGCCTTGTACGGACAAATCCAAGACCTGATCACCCACTTCTACTTTGATGCCGCCGATTAATTCAGGGGCAACTTTAGTTACCACATCCAATTTGCTGTTGAAGCGTTTTGTCAGGATATCGGTAACTTCGGCCAGCTGCTGAGAACTGAGTTCATACGCGCTGTAAACTACTGCCGATTTCGTATTGTTGTGTATCAAGGTCAAATCTTGATATTGGGCATAAATTTCCGGCAATACCAGCAAACGCTTTTGCTCGGCCAAAACGGTAATGAAATTTGCCAATTCGACATTTTTGATACCGACAAGACCTTTGAGCGTTTCTGCTTTTTCGGAAGCTCCCGTTTCCGGTTGCTCGATGAAAGCAATGACTTTCTCATCCTGAACAACCGCTGCGAGTTCTTTCAGTTCGCCCAACCAAGACTCGATTTGGTTTTTTTCCTGAGCCAGACTAAACAATGCTTTCGCATAAGGTCTGGCAATCGTTGCGAACTCTGCCATAAGATTACAGCTCCTGTTTTAAGGCACTGAGCAGATCTGCATGTTTGGAAGCATCGACTTCTTTACGCAGGATAGATTCCGCACCTTTAACAGCCAATGAAGCGACCTGTTCGCGCAACACTTCGCGTGCACGGTTAACTTCTTGCTCTACATCAGCTTTTGCTTGGGCTGCAATGCGTGCTGCTTCATGAGAAGCTTGCTCTTTGGCTTCTTCTACAATTTTTGCAGCACGTTTTTCGGCGTTGGCAACCATTTCGGTTACCTGATTACGCCCTTCGGCCATAAGTTCTGCAACTTTTTTCTCTGCCTGCTCAAAATCGCTCTTACCGCGCTCGGCAGCAGCCAAGCCTTCGGCGATTTTTGCGGCACGCTCATCCAATGCTTTGGCGATCGGAGGCCATACGAATTTCATCGTAAACCATACCAAGCCAAAGAAAACTAGGATTTGCGCAAATAAGGTTGCATTAATATTCACGTTACTTAACCTTCGTATCTGGGTTAATCAAACAGACGGCAAGCCTGTATCTGAACGGATCGCTCCGTCTTGATTACGCACCACTAAACGGGTTAACGAAGGCGAACAACAGGGCAATAGCCACACCGATCAAGAAAGCCGCGTCGATCAGACCAGCGATCAAGAACAGTTTGGTTTGCAGAGGACCGATCAGCTCAGGTTGGCGAGCAGAAGATTCCAAGTATTTAGAACCAACCATTGCGATACCGATAGAGGCACCCAATGCGCCCAAGGCAACGATCAAACCACATGCGATAGCAATCAAACCCATTTTTAAACTCCTTAAAATAGTAAAGGTTAAACTACAAAAAACAAACTACAAAAAAACTACTTGATTAGTGTGCATCATGCGCCTGTCCGATATATACGAACGCCAACGCCATGAAAATAAATGCCTGCAAGGTGATGACCAAAATGTGGAAAATCGCCCAAGCCAAACCGGCAATCAGGTGGAACACAAATAAAATCGGATCCAAAGTTTCGACACTGCCGGTTGACGCCCATGCACCGCCCAACAGAGCGATCAACAGGAACACCAGCTCGCCGGCATACATATTACCAAACAACCGCATACCGTGGGATACGGTTTTGGACAAAAACTCTACCAAGTTCAGCAGGAAGTTGGCCGGAGCAAGCCACGGACCGAAAGGTGCGCAGAACAACTCGTGAATCCAACCACCAAGGCCTTTGATTTTGACATTGTAGTAAATACAGATCAGCAATACGCCAATCGCCAGAGCCAAAGTCGTATTCAAGTCAGCTGTCGGCACGACGCGCAACAGGGCATGATGATTACCGGTAATGCTTTGCCATGCCATCGGCAGCAAATCAACCGGCAGCATATCCATGGCGTTCATCAAGAGAATCCAGACAAACAATGTCAGACCCAACGGGGCAACGGCTTTACGCGATTGTTCGTTATGGATAATGCTCTTACACATGTCATCCACGAATTCGAACAGAATTTCAACAGCCGCTTGGAAACGACCGGGAACACCGGCCGTCGCTTTTTTGGCACCGCGCCACAAAAGGAAGCTGCCGATTACGCCCAATAGAACGGCAAAAAAGATTGCATCAAGGTTAATGAACGAAAAATCAGCAATGTTTTTCAGTCCTTGACCCTGAGTAACATCCGACATACTGGTCAAGCTTTGCAAGTGGTGCTTGATGTAGTCGGCAGCGGTCATAGTTTCACCTGCCATAGTGTTTTACTCTCAACAATACTAAAAAAACCAAATGACTGACGCTAAGTAGCCCCAAAAAGAATGGGAAAAATACCAGCGATTGATGCCATATCGCAAAAACGACCAACATAGATACCAGCGACAGCACTACTTTTAAAACCTCTCCGCCAATAAACATCGAACTTTGCAGATCGGGATTTCGTCGGGAAAACTTTAAAAGTAAAACTGCAACTAGGGTAGGCAAAATGTACGAAAATCCTCCCGCCAAAGCAGAGAGGAAGCCGGGCAATCCGGAAAATAACGCACAAACAACTGAAATTATTAACAATACAATCACTTGCAATGGGACTATCTGATTCATTGTACTTTGCACCCCAAAAAGCAAGGCAGGCTAATATAATCAAGAAGTTTGTTAACGTCAAGCAATATGTTAATCTTTGTGAACTTTTCATAAATAAATGATTAACACATATAAAACAAATCTTTGCTGGAATGGAGTTTAACACAAATTACATGTTGTTACATAGATTTTACAGAAGATTTTGATTTGTATTGTAAACATTTATATGCTCTACGTTTTTTCAAAAATTGAGGCCGTCTGAAAAGCTTTTTTCAGACAGCCCGTTCTGTTTATAAAGCCGTTAGAACGCTTGATTGATGCCTAACTGCTTCAGCAAATATTCGAATGTTTCCGGCGTATCAAAATGCAGCACGATTTTGCCTTTTTTCTGATTACTGGTTTTGACTTCGGCATTAACGCCCAAATGCTCGGTCAATGCATCATTGATACGGCGGATATCCGGGCTGATGGTTTTGGCTGCTTCGGGCTTGGCTTTTTGATGCGCCAATTGGCTGCGACGTTCTACTTCGCGCACCGACCAGCCGTTTTTGACGGCTTTTTGTGCCAACTCCAATTGATCGACCACATGCAAGGTCAGCAACGCACGGGCATGACCCATTTCCAGACGGCGTTGGTAAAGCATTTCCTGAACCGGTTCAGGCAGGCTCAACAGGCGCAGGCTGTTGGAGATGGCGCTGCGGCTTTTACCGACGGCTTTTGCGATGGTTTCATGAGTCAGGCCGAATTCGTCGGCGAGGCGTTTCAAACCTTGCGCCTCTTCAATCGGATTGAGGTTTTCACGTTGCAGGTTTTCAATCAAACCCATGGCCAACGCGGTTTCATCGCTGATGGTTTTGATGACAACGGGAATTTCGGTCAAACCGGCCAACTGGGAAGCGCGCCAACGACGTTCGCCGGCAATCAATTCATATTGAGACAGACCACGTTCGCGTACGATAACCGGCTGGATAATGCCTTGCGCTTTAATGGAGTCAGCCAATTCCTGCAAGGCTTCGTCATCCATTTGCACACGCGCCTGATAGCGGCCGGGCTGAATATCGGCGATGGCAACCGTTGTCAGGCGGTCGCTACTGCTGCTGTCCACCGCATTGGATATCAGCGAATCCAAACCGCGTCCCAATCCACCTTTTGCTTTTGCCATATTGTTTTCCCTTTCAGACGGCCTCAATGTTGAAATGACGTATTCTATCGGATATTGCCGCTTTACGACAATTTGAATCACGATGATTTGACTATTGCCATTTATTTACGGAG
>CAUSHT010000065.1:0-8232 GCA_963531275.1 uncultured Neisseria sp. | reverse complement strand
CTACCGTTTTATCGCCTTATAAAACATCAGGCCGTCTGAAAACCGGTTTCCCGATTGTTCAGACGGCCTAACTGACAAACATCCTCAAACGGTTTACGCAAACCACCCGCGTATCCGCTCCAAACCACCAAAGCGCACACACGCATCTGCATTCGCTTCAGTTTTCGGTTTTGCCCGATAAGCAATGCCGAACCCGGCTTCCAATATCATCGGAATATCATTCGCACCATCACCCATCGCCACCACCTGCCACGGAGCCAAACCCAGTCGCTCACGGTATTCACGCAGCAAATCTGTCTTAGCCTGCGCATCGATAATCCGTCCTTTCAGACGGCCTGTCAGCTTGCCGTTTTCCACTTCCAACACATTCGCAAAATGGAAATCCAAGCCCAAACGCCGTTGCAGACGTTCCGTAAAGAACGTAAACCCGCCCGACACCAGCATAAACTTCACATCATTCCGTTTGCACTCTTCCAACAAAAATTCCGCGCCCGGCGACAGCTGCAACACATTCTCGTACACCTCTTCCAACACGCGCTCATCCAAACCGGCCAGCAAAGCCACACGCTTACGCAAAGACTGCTCAAAGTCCAGCTCGCCGCGCATCGACTGCTCCGTAATCTTGGCCACCTCATCTTTCAGCCCGACACCGGCCGCAATCTCATCCACACACTCAATCGTAATCAGCGTCGAATCCATATCGCTGACAATCAGCCCCAAATCAGCAAAAGCCACATCCGGCAACACCGCACCATCTATCTGCTGCGCAATCAACGCCTCACGCATCTCGTCCGTCAATTCAAAATCATCATCAACCGGCACACGCAATACCGACTTCCCTGATGGCGCAGACACCAAACTGCCAAACGCCGACCAGTCGCACGCGCCCAAATCCCCATGTTGCAACACCAAAACTTTCTTCATCTCATTCTCCTCATACCCCAAGACCTTTACAAACATATCGGGTACACATTCAGCCTAAAACAACGAAACCGTATTTTTGCAAAGGCCTTAAAAAACCAAAACAGCATTATAGCCGAACAACCCCGGCAATTTTCAGACGGCCTGTAAACAATTCAACTAGAGCTACCAATACCAATCCCTGCATCAACTAAACAAGTCATGACTCAAAAATTTGATTTAGGACAAGCTGTTTAAAAAACTTTGCAAGTAACAGATAACTTGTTATTGCTTTTTCTTACAGTTTCGATATAGTTCTTTATGGCTAGTTTGGCACTACCCCTTATATCTAGCTTTCATTGCATTACCACCTCCATTCGTTGCCAACGGCTCCCTTTCCGATGGCAACCTTTTTTTGATCCGATGGTTTGACAATATTAAAATTGAATCAAATAAAATGATTCGGGGATTTATATTTAATTTTTAAAACAAAACGGCTTATAAAAAATAACGGCTCAATTTAAACAGATATTGCTGCCAATATTTAAAAACAAACAGACCTTTCTTTATCAAGGACCTCATAAAATGCATCATTCTAAGAAACTATTCAAACTAAGCACACTTGCCCTCTGCCTTGCCGCATTGCCCCAAGCCGCACAAGCTGCCGAAGAGGTACAACAGGCTGAAGTGGAACAAGTTACCGTAGTGGGTAAAAACAAAAGCCTGCGCACTGAAAGTCAAAACAGCTACACAGTATCCGCCTTGCGCTCAACCACAGGGCTGGTGCTCTCTCCGCGGGAAATTCCCCAATCTGTCAGCGTCATTACTAAAAAACAAATTGAAGACCAGGGCATCATCGACTTAGAAGGTGCGTTGCAAAACGCTACGGGTATCAATGTTTTCAAAAGCGGCGGACGCACGCATTTCATGTCGCGCGGCTATTTTATCGAACAGTTTGAAGAAGACGGCATTGCCACGCAACTCGGCTCTCCCGGCGGATTCGGCTTAGGCGGCCCGGCCGGCGACCCGACCAGTGCAACCGATATGGCAATGTACGACCACATTGAAGTGGTGCGCGGTGCGGCAGGTTTGACACAGGCAAACAACGAACCCGGCGGCACGGTAAACGCCGTCCGTAAAAAACCAACTGCAAAACGCCAACTTTCCGCCGATTTGATGGCAAACTCATGGGGCAAAGTAAACAGCACCTTTGATGCATCCGGCACCTTAAGCCAAGAACACGGCCTGCGCGGTCGTTTTGTCGGCTCGGTAGGCAGCAACAAAACCTTCAAAGACCAATCCGGCGGCCGCGACCTCCTTCTGTATGGCGTGATGGACAAAGACATCGGCGACAACAGCAAACTTACCTGGGGCGCAAGCTATCTCAACCAAACCGAAACACCCGATCCTGACGGCCTGCCGATGCGTGCAGACGGCAAAGAGTGGAAACGCAGCCGCTATCTTGGTGCGGATTGGAACGAAGCCCGCCTGAAAAAATACAATCTCTTTGCCGAGTTTGAACATTATTTCAACGACAACTGGAAACTAAGCAGCAAACTGGACTGGCGCAAGAACACCAGTTCAAAAGAATATTACACGCTGGGCGGCACGGGTAACGGCATCGGTACAGACGGCCTGGGAACCACATACAGCTTCGACCGTTACGATGCAGGCAACCGCCAGTTCACTTTCCAAAACAACCTGACCGGCCGCATCTTCGCTTTCGGTCAAAATCACGACCTCTTCTTCATGCACAGCTATTCCAAAGAGAACGTGAACTCAAGCAACCGCTGGCTCAACGATAGCAGCACCTATGACGCAGATACCTTTAACGGCAGCGAGAAAGCCAAACCCGATTGGGATTCTGCCACAGCCAAAGCCCGTGGCGGCAACGGCCGTTATACTACCCATGCCTTTGGTTTGGGCGCGCGCATCAATCCTACCGACAAACTGCACATCATCGCAGGCGGACGCTATACCAGCTGGAAACGCGACTACTATTGGGATCGCGACCTCAAAGACGGGGTAGCAGGTTCATCAGACTCGCTCAAACGCAACCGCTTCGTTCCTTATGCCGGCATCACTTACGACATCACGCCTAAACAAAGTATTTACGCCGCCTATACGTCCATCTTCAAACAAACGATGAACCGCGACTACAACGACAACCTACTGCCTCCGATTATGGGACGCAACTACGAAATCGGCTGGAAAGGCGAATGGAACGAAGGCCGTCTGAATACTTCCGTTGCTCTCTATCGTACCGACAAAGACAACAACAACCAACGCGTCAATGCCAAGCCACATCCCTACTGGGAACCGCTCAACCAAAGCAGCCGCGGCTTGGACGCCGAAATCTCCGGCAGCCTGACCGACCGTTGGCAGGTTTACGCAGGCTACACCTTCAACCGCAGCACCAACCGCAACAGCGTCGGGGACAATGTTGAATCGCGCCGAAAAGGCTACAACTTCAGCAGCCATACGCCGAAGCATATGTTCCGCCTCTACACCAGCTATATCCTGCCGATTGATGACGGCAAATGGACGGTCGGATTGGGGGTAAAGAGCAGCAGCAAAACCGCCAATTCCTACGGCTCCATCAAGCAAGGCGGCTACACCATTTGGAACACCAACGTCCAATACCGCCCGAGCAAAAACCTGCAACTGGGGCTGGCAGTCAACAACCTGACCGACAAACGCTACTACGAAAACCAATACAGCCGTGCCGCCAACAGCGGCAACTTCTACGGCGAACCGCGCAATGCCGTGTTCAGCCTGAAGTGGAAGATGTAAATAGTGGCAAACTGGGAGTGGATTGCCCTCCACTCTTCAAAAGCATATAAAAACCAATCATTTCTTATAAACAAGGCCGTCTGAAAGCAAAATTCTGTTTTCAGACGGCCTATCACGCACATTTACAAGCATTCATCATGAATACGCTCAAAAAATTCTTTTACCTTGCCCGCCCTTTTTGGGCGGGGGCGCACGGGCGCGTCCAATGGCTGATGCTCGCCGTCCTCATCGGCTTTACCCTTTGCTCCATCACCATCAGCGTTTGGATTGCCGCATGGGACAAACGCTTCTACGACGCGCTGGCTGCGTTTGACGGCGCGTCCATGCCTTCGCTCATTGTCGAATACCTCGGCTACATGGCGATGATTATCGGCTGCATCGTTTGCGGCGACTGGCTGCAAAAACGCCTCATCTTCCGTTGGCGTACCCATCTGACCGAGCAATTTCAAAAAAACTGGCTCGAAGGCCACAAACACTACCGCCTGCGCCTGATCGGCGAACCCGACAACCCCGACCAACGTATCGCCGAAGACATCTACCTCCTTGCCGACAAAAGCATCAGCCTCTTTCGCTCCTTCATCAATAATATTGCCAAATTCAGCGCGTTCGTCGCCGTATTGTGGACGCTCTCCGGCGTACAGACCTTCAACATCGGCGGACGCGACATCGCCATACACGGCTACCTCGTCTGGGTTGCCCTGATTTATTCCGTCATCAGCACCCTGATTGCCCACCTCGTCGGCCGCAAACTCAAAAACCTCAACATCGACCGTCAGCACCGCGAAGCCGACTACCGCGCCGCCCTCCTGCGCGTGCGCGACCACGCCGAACAAATCGCCTTCTACAACGGCGGCGAAGCCGAAACAGGCCGTCTGAAACAACGCTACCTCCGCATCCGCGACAACTGGCGACGGCTGACCAACTGCGAATTCCGCCAAGAAACTTTCTGGGCGACCTATGTCCGCATCAGCATCTTCATCCCTATCCTCGCCACCCTGCCCATGTACCTCGCCAAAACCATGACTTTCGGCGATATGATGCAGACCCGCACATCATTTGCCCGCGTCCAAGACAGCTTCGGCTGGTTTACTGACGCATACCGCCGCCTCATCGAATGGGCGGCAGTCATCGAACGGCTTTCCGGTTTTCAGACGGCCTTGGAACAAGTCGAACAAGAAGGCAGAAGCACCGCCCGCCCAGCTTCCGAACCCTCCCCGACTTTAAACAACCGCCGCCACAGCGACACCCTCGCTCTGCAAAACCTCACCGTCAACACTCAAACCGGCAGCCCCCTGCTTACCGACATCAACCTCGAAGCCCACGCCCCCGAATGGGTATTGCTCGAAGGCAGAAGCGGTATCGGCAAATCTACCCTGCTGCGCGCCCTCGCAGGCTTGTGGCCGTATTACCAAGGCAGTTTCGCCCTCGAAGGTAGCCGCCTGTTCTTCCCGCAACGCCCTTACCTACCTGCGGACACATTGCGCCAAACTGTCAGCTACCCTTATACGGCCTGCCAAGACGACCATTTGATTCAAACCGTTTTGGAACAAGTCGGCTTAAGCAGCCCCACGGGTAGGTTGCACACGTTGATGAACGATTTGGACACTTCACACGAATGGCACGACATCCTTTCCGGCGGAGAGCAGCAACGCCTCAGCCTCGCCCGCGCACTGCTGCACAAACCGCAAATCCTGTTCCTAGATGAAGCCACCAACCAGCTCGATGATGAATCCGCCCTGATGTTGATGCAGACCCTCAAGCAACATTTGCCCGATACTCTGGTCATCGGCATCAGCCACCAACCCAAGATTCAAGCCCTGTTTGATAGCTCTCTGAATTTGAATGAAAAATTATTTAAATGTTAAAATGTGCAAAACGCTTGCTTTCGATCCTAACAAGGGATATAGTACTAAGTAACTAGTTCTTATTGATGAGAGTTACTCCTTGGATACTTGCCTCCGGTTCTCCAACCCGGGGGCATTTTTTTGCGTTTTTATTTTGTGTTTGTATGAGTAGGATAAAGATAAAATATAAAAGGTTTTAAAAACACAAGGCCTATAATCTTTATAAAAGATTGACTATAAATAAAAAATACCAATCTCAAATCGATAGCTAAATAAAACCGCAAACCGCGTTTTCCCAAACTTTCAGGCCGCCTGAAATCCTCTCTCCAATATCGTTAATCCCATATTTCAGACGGCCTGTTTAACCCTCTATTGCAAAGCTTGGCACAAGCACCGCTGACCGACGGCAATTAATTACTATATAATCAAACGCATTGTCATCCCTACAAAGGAGCCACACCATGACCACAAAAATTAAAATTGGTATCGTCGGTGCAACCGGTTACACAGGCGTTGAGTTGTTGCGCCTGCTCAGCAGCCACCCCAACGCTGAAGTCACTGCCGTCACCAGCCGAAGCGAAGCCGGTATTGCGGTTGCCGACTACTTTCCCAGCCTTCGAGGCATTTACGACCTTGCATTCCAAACGCCTGAAGATGCCGGGCTTGACCGTTGCGACCTCGTATTCTTCGCCACGCCCAACGGCGTGGCCATGAAAGAAGCACCGGCCCTTGTCGAAAAAGGCGTACGCGTGATTGACCTGTCTGCCGACTTCCGCATCCGCGACATCCCCACATGGGAAAAATGGTACAAAATGACCCATGCCGCGCCGCAACTCGTTTCCCAAGCGGTGTACGGCTTGTGCGAACTTTACAAAGACGACATCGCCAAAGCCATGTTAGTGGCCAATCCGGGCTGCTACCCTACCTGCGTTTCCCTGCCCTTATTGCCACTGCTTCAGGCTGGCCGTCTGAAGGCCAATGCGCCTTTAATTGCCGACTGTAAATCCGGTGTTTCCGGTGCAGGCCGAAAAGCCAGCACCCACGCCCTATTGTGCGAAGCTGGCGACAACTTCAAAGCCTACGGCGTCGGCGGCCACCGCCATTTGCCTGAAATCCGACAAACCCTGTCCGAACTGCAAGACCATGTTTCAGACGGCCTGATTTTCGTGCCACACCTTGTTCCGATGATACGCGGTATGCACGCCACCCTGTATTTGCACCTGCAAGAACATACCGATCCTGAAGCCTTGCTGCGTGAATACTACCGCGACAGTCCTTTTGTCGATATTTTGCCTTCAGGTTCGACACCTGAAACCCGCAGCGTGCGCGGTGCCAACCTTTGCCGTATCAGCGTTCAAAAAGCGCCCGATCAAGACGATGTGTGGATTGTTCTTTCCGTCATCGACAACTTGGTTAAAGGCGCAGCCGGTCAAGCCGTGCAGAATATGAACATTATGTTCGGCCTACCCGAAACCACCGGCCTGACTAATGCACCATTGATGCCTTAAGCCATCCTTATTAAAAACACAAGGCCGTCTGAAACTTTGATCGTTCAGACGGCCTTTATCGATTTATTTACAAACATCACTCATACACCACGCCGGCAAGCATTTCTTCTTCATTCAAGTTGCCGTACTGTTGCTCCCAATCGTGGGTAGCCTCCACCATATCGCATTCTTTGGCAAAAGCCAGCAGCCTGCCGTCCATCTGATCCAGACTCAAGCTGCCCAAGCGTTCGCATTCCGAAGCCGTCAGATTACCGTCCGCCTCATGCGCCTCCGAAGATCCGAAAGGCAGAGCAAAAAAACCCAGTACCAACGCCAGCAGCACCCAAAAAGTATTTTTACGCGAACGAGTCATTTCACACCTCTCATCATAATCATATAGCAGGTTTAAATCAGAAAAACTAAACCAAATAAAATTAAACTAAGAAAAATCGAACAGAAAATTAGAAATATCGATTTATCTAAGACAAAACGAATAATACTAAGAAAAAATAGAATATGCAATACTTTTTCTTAGATGAAGTAATTTTTTTCTTACAATTTTATAAAAACTAAGGTAAAATACACTCAAATCGTCCAAACCATATAAAAAACATACCTCCATAAAGGCATAAACATGGATACCTTTAAAGACCGCCTGGCTTTCTTATGGAAAGATGAAGCCCGCCAAGCCAAAATTGCCGCCGACATCGATATGACCATCGCCGGATTCAGCCGTATTTGGAACGAAGGCGGCCTGCCGAAATCGGAAACGCTAAAAAAAATCAAACAACTTAAAGGCTGCAGCATAGACTGGCTTTTGACAGGCGAAGGTTCTCCCTTCCCCGATTCCGAAGCCCCAAAAGCCACGGCAACTGACACACTGGGCAACCCTGTCGACATAGACGAATTTGTCTTCGTACCGCGTTACGACATCCAGGCCGCGGCCGGACACGGCCAGCTCATCGGCGATGAGCAACCCATATTTGCCATGGCGTTCCGACGCTATTGGATTGAAAATTATGTAACGCGAGACATCAAAAACCTTTCCGTTATCTCAGTCAAAGGCGACTCGATGGAAGGCGTACTGAATGATGGCGACACCATCCTCATCAACCACGGCCAAACCACACCGCGCGACGGCCTCTATGTTTTACGCCTCAACGAAAACCTTTTGGTCAAACGCCTGCAACTGATACCCGGCGGCATCG
>CAUSHT010000064.1:0-8235 GCA_963531275.1 uncultured Neisseria sp. | reverse complement strand
GCGTGTGAAAGGCAGTATCAATGCAGTTAACTTTTGTTAATGATGTTAGATTTTTCTACACGTGTATGTATTCAAATAATTTATTTTCAAAGCCTTACAATTTGATTTTAAGTTTCATTAATGTATGTGAAATGTAAATTCATAAAAATGACAGTAGAGACGTTGTCGGCAGCATACAACATAGGGGCAAAAATGCGATAATGACAAAGGAACACACTTTAGGAGAACAAACATGACCGACTACCGTATCGCCCCCAGTATTTTGTCTGCCGATTTTGCCCGCTTGGGCGAAGAGGTTGCCGAAGTTATCCGCGCCGGTGCGGATTTGATTCATTTTGACGTGATGGACAATCATTATGTACCGAATCTGACTTTCGGCCCTATGGTTTGTGCGGCTTTGAAACCGTATGCAACCGTGCCGGTCGATGTACATTTGATGGTTGAGCCGGTGGACGATTTGATTCATGCGTTTGCCAAAGCCGGTGCCAATATCATTACCTTTCATCCGGAAGCCAGCCGCCACATCGACCGCAGCTTGGGTTTGATTAAAGAATACGGCTGTCAGGCAGGCTTGGTATTGAATCCTGCCACGCTGGTCAATATTCTGGAAAACGTTTTGGACAAACTGGATATGGTGTTGCTGATGTCGGTCAACCCGGGCTTCGGGGGACAAAGCTTTATCCCGAATACGCTGGTGAAAATCCGCAAAGTGCGCGAGATATTGGACGAGTATGAACGGCAAAGCGGTCGCCATATCGCATTGGAAGTCGATGGCGGAGTAAAGACAGACAATATTGCTGAAATTGCGGCGGCGGGTGCGGATACGTTTGTGGCCGGTTCGGCGATTTTTGGCAAACCGGATTATAAAGCCGTTATCGATGAAATGCGTCAACAGTTGGCGCAAGTCGGATAACAAAGCCGGGATATTCTTGGTTTCCAAACTTTAAATAATCAATGTTTAATATTAAAGGCCGTCTGAAATGATTTTCAGACGGCTTTTTATTTTAGCCTAAACCCTTACAGCGGCCATTTCAATGCTGGATTGCTTTCAATGACTGCTTTGAATTGGTTTTGAATACGCTCAATCGCTTCTTGCGTATCCGCTTCAAAACGCAATACCAAAATCGGCGTGGTATTGGACGCACGTATCAGGCCGAAGCCGTCAGGGAATTCAACGCGCAAGCCGTCGATGGTGATGATTTCGGTCGCACCTTCAAACTTGGCATTGGTAGCCAGCTCTTCAATCACTTTGTGGCCGTTGCCGCCTTCCGGCAGGTCGATATTGAGTTCCGGAGTAGAAATGCTTTGCGGCAGGCTGTTCAACACTTCGGACGGATTATCGAAGGCAGACAGGATTTCCAAGAGGCGTGCGCCGGCATACATACCATCGTCAAAGCCGAACCAGCGTTCTTTAAAGAAAACGTGGCCGCTCATTTCGCCTGCAACCAGTGCGCCGGTTTTTTTCATGGTAGATTTGATGAAGCTGTGGCCGGTTTTTTCCATTACAGGTTCGCCGCCGTGTTCTTTAATCCAAGGCGCGAGCAGACGGGTGGATTTGACGTCGAAAATCACTTTGGCTTTAGGATTGCGGCTCAACACGTCTTGCGCAAAAAGCATCAGTTGGCGGTCTGGATAGATGATGTTGCCGTCTTTGGTGACTACGCCCAAGCGGTCGGCATCGCCGTCAAATGCCAAGCCGATTTCGGCATCGCCGTTTTTAAGCTCGACGATGAGGTCTTGCAGGTTTTTCGGTTTGGAAGGGTCGGGGTGGTGATTAGGGAAATTGCCGTCCACTTCGCAGAAAAGTTCGGTAACTTCATTGCCCAAACCTTTGTAGAGTTTGCCTGCAAATGCGCCGCCGACACCGTTGCCCGCGTCAATCACGATTTTCATCGGGCGTTTGAGCTTGATGTGGCCGACGATGTTGTTGTGGTATTCGCCGGAGATGTCTTTTTCGGTTACGCTGCCTTGTTTGTCGGCAGCAACAAAACCGTCTTTTTCAATAATGGCTAAAAGTTCTTGAATGGCTTCGCCTGCGAGCGTGTCGCCGCCGAGCATCATTTTGAAACCGTTGTAATCGGGCGGATTGTGGCTGCCGGTAATCATCACGCCGCTGCCGCCGCATTCGTTGATGGCTGCGAAGTAGAGCATAGGGGTGGCAACCATGCCGACGTTGAGGACGTCGATGCCGCTGTCTGTAAAACCGCGTTGAATTTGTGCCATCAGGCCGGGACCGCTCAAACGGCCGTCGCGACCGAGTGCGATGCGGGTAATGCCTTTTTCGGAGGCTTTGGTGGCAATGGCTTTGCCAATTAAGTAGGCAGCTTCGTCGGTCAGGGTTTTACCGACGATGCCTCGGATGTCGTAGGCTTTGAAAATGTCGCGGGCGATATTTGCCATGTGGATTTCCTTTGAATTTAAGGGAAAATAATAGGTATTATTTTAACACGGCTAAAAGGCCGTCTGAAAAATTCAGACGGCCTTTTGTCGTTACATCAAAGAACAGTGTTGCTTGGACGAATCAATTGTTGAAAGTGTTGCACTGGTTGATGTCGCCGCTATCTAAACCGCGCTTGAGCCAAGTCATGCGTTCTTCGGACGAGCCATGGGTAAAGCTGTCGGGAACGACATAGCCCTGCGCCTGTTTCTGCAAGCGGTCGTCGCCGACGGATTCGGCGGCAAGCATCGCTTTTTGAATGTCTTCTGTTTTGAAGATATTGTTATTGACGGCGTAGTGTCCCCAAATGCCGGCGAAACAGTCGGCCTGCAATTCGAGTTTGACGGAAAGGGCATTGGCCTCTTTTTTGCCGACTTGCTGTTGCATTTTGTGGACTTTAGGTAGAATGCCGAGCAGATTTTGAACATGATGGCCGACTTCGTGGGCAATAACGTAGGCAAACGCGGCATCGCTAGCGGATTCGAGCTTGGTGCGCATGTCTTCGTAGAAACTCAAATCCAAATAAACTCTTTGGTCGCCCGGACAGTAAAACGGGCCCATGGCAGATTGGCCCGTACCACAGGCGGTGGACGTACTGCCTTCATACAACACCATGGTTGTCGGTGTGTAGTGTTGGCCGTGTTGCTGGAAATATTTACTCCATGCTTTTTCGGTATCAGCAAGGACGACGCGGGACAGTTCGTTCAATTCTGCTTCCTGTTGGCTGTCGAGTCGGGAGGCTTGCTGGGTAGGAATGCCCATCGAAGATGAGCCGCCAACCAAACCACTCAAATCCACGCCGTAATATGCGCCGACCAAAACCACGATAATGCCGAGTATGCCCGGCGTTTTGCCGCCACCACCACCACGGCTTCCGCGGCGATCTTCGACGTTTTGGCTTTGTTCACGGCCTTTCCAATCCATAATGCGTATCCTGTGTAGTTTTCATGCGGCGGATTATACTATGGAATGTCAAATGTGTTTGATCGAATTGCGAATATTGCTTGAGGCTGTCTGAAAATGCGACATCGGGAAAGTGAAAACGGCAGTATCTTTCAGACGGCCTTGGTGTTTGTTAGAATGAACCAACCTACTATTGGGAGATATAAGATGAAAGTCAGCAGTAAAGCTATTGTCAACGGCGAGTTTGAAGACAAATACGGCAAGCGCGGCAGCCAGTTCAGCCCGAGCGGTATGCCTTCTTATTCGATTCCTTTTGAAATTGAAGATGCGCCTGAAGGAACAAAATCGTTTGCCGTGGTGTTGGAAGACAAAGATGCCATTTCAGCATCGGGTTTCGTATGGACGCATTGGTTGATTTCGGATTTGAAACGCACTTCCGTGGCAGAAAATGAGAGTATTTCTGCAACAGATTTCACGCAGGGCGCGAACACTTGGGCAAGCGCGTTGGGTAAATTTGAAATTGAAGAGGCTTCTTTTTACGGCGGTATGGCGCCACCGAACAACCGACATCGTTATGAACTGATTGTGTACGCGCTGGATACTGTTTTGGATTTGCCGCGCGGTTTCCGCTTTAATGAGCTGCATTTTGCCATGCAGGGCCATGTGTTGGATTCGGCATGCGTGGTCGGTACTTATGATGTGTGACGGTATGTGTCATTATTGAAAAACAGCCTGTCCGTTTGCAATTCGGACAGGCTGTTTTTATGGGAAATCAAATCGATTAAACCACTTCGGCTTTAGTGATGATGACAGGCTCGCTTGGTACGTCGTCGTGGTAGCCGTGACGTTTGGTAGAAACGCCTTCGATGGCATCGACAACGTCAAAACCGTCAACGACTTTACCGAATACGGCATAGCCCCAGTCTTGGACAACGGTTTTGCCGTACAGCTCTTTAGAACGGAAGTTCAGGAAGGCGTTGTCGGCAGTGTTGATGAAGAATTGCGCGCTGGCAGAGTGAGGATCGGAAGTACGCGCCATGGCGATGGTGTATTTTTCGTTAGGCAAACCGTTGGACGCTTCGTTTTGAATTGGATCGCGGGTTTCTTTTTCGTTCATGTTTTCATCCATGCCGCCGCCTTGAATCATGAAGCCTTTGATGACGCGGTGGAAGATTACGCCGTCGTAGAAGCCGTCTTTAACGTATTGCTCGAAGTTTTTAGCTGTAACGGGGGCTTTGTCGAAATCGAGTTCGATTTTGATGTCGCCTTTGTTGGTGTGCAGGATAATCATGGGTTTCCTTTCGTTAGAATCCGGTTTTGAATCATTCGTTAAATTGTGTCTGAACGAGAAACTTCAAGGCCGTCTGAAAAATATTCTTTCAGACGGCCTTGTTGTTTGGGTCGATGGTTTACATCAGTACAACATAAGCCCACAGAGCAACCAATACCACGCAGAGGATGTTCAGCAATAAACCTACATTCATCATTTCGCGTTGTTTAATCAAGCCTGTACCAAACACAATCGCGTTAGGCGGTGTGGCAACCGGCAGCATGAAGGCACAAGATGCGCCGACACCGATCACGAATACCAAGACTTGTTCTGGCAGGCCCATTTGCGCGGCGATGCTGGCGAAAATAGGCACAAGCAGGGCGGCGGAAGCCGTGTTACTGGTGAACTCGGTCAGGAAGATGATGAAGGCGGCAACCACGAAAATCACCAGCAATGCAGGAGAATGGGAGAACGTGGAAGCAACTTGCTGACCCAGAGCTTCAGATGCGCCGGAAGATTGCAGCAACGCGCTCAAGCTGATACCGCCACCGAAGAGCATCAATACACCCCAGTCGGTATTGCGGGCAACTTCTTTCCATTGCGCCACGCCGAATACGACGACGGCAACGGCGGCAATCAGGGCGATAACGGTATCAGGGTTGGAAATACCAAATGCGGCTTTGATTTTGGAGCTGAATACCCAAGCGATGGCGGCTGCCAAGAAAATCAACAGCGCGATAACGCGGTGCAAAGTCCAAGGGATAGATTCGGCTTTAACTTCCACGCGCTCGTTCAAATTAGGTTTGAGGATGACGTACATGGAGAACAGCATCAGCGGCAGAATCAACAGCATCATCGGCAGGCCGAGCTTCATCCAGCCGACGAAGTCCAAGTTCAGCGCTTTGGCGGCAATCATGTTCGGCGGAGAACCGACCACGGTACCCAAGCCGCCGATACTGGCGCAGTAGGCGATACCGAGCAGGACGAAAACGTAGGTTTTGCGTTCTTTTTCTTGGTCGAGGTGGCTCATCATACCCATTGCCAAAGGCAGCATCATCGCGGCAGTCGCAGTGTTACTGATCCACATAGACAGGAAGGCGGTAACGGCAAACAGCATCAACACGGCAACTTTCATATTGCCGCGGGACAGGCGTAACAGGCTGACGGCGATTTTACGGTCGAGACGTTGCATGTGCAGGGCGGTTGCAAGCGCGAAGCCGCCGAAGAAGATGTAAATCGTCGGGTCGGAGAAACCTGCCATCGCTTTTTTGATGTCCATATCCGGGAAGCCGAGTACAACGGCAAGGATAGGGATCATCAGTGCGGTAACGGTAATGTGTACGGCTTCGGTAAACCAGAGTGCCGCAACGAAAAGCAACAGCGCGATACCTTTGTTGGCATCGGTACTGTAGGGAAGAATGTAATAAATGCCGAAGCAGACAACAGCAGAGATAATGGTCGTCAGCAGTCCTTTAAAGTCGGTAATCGGCTTCTGCGCACTGAGAAGCTCGACGTTCTCAGGATGCTGAGTCTTATCCTTGGCGTTTAAGTCCATGATGTATTCCTCTGAAACATGATTGGTTTTTCTTTTCAGCCGTATGTTCAGACGGCTAATAGGTAACAGTATATTTGTAATTTAATGTAGTGTAAACAAATTGTAAATTATTTTTTAAAAATGAAATGAAAACCGGATAAGCAGCAAGAAAACTGCTTATCCGGCAGAATGAAGACCCATCGTGGGTTAACAAGAATCAGGACAAATCGGTAAAACTGCCAAAATTACGGCCGAGTCAGTCATACTATCCTGATTTATATGGATTTAAACGTTTTGCGCCAGATTGTCTTGTTCCTTAAACAACAAACCGCAAACGGCCAAACCTGCCGCCGCCAGCAAGGCTCCGGCAATGCCGATATTGGAAAGACCGAACCAGACGGTTACATAATGCCCCAAAAGCGCACCGCCGCCGATGCCGACATTGTACAAACCTGAATAAATCGAGTTGGCCACATCTGTTGCATCCGAGGCAAATGCCAAGACTTTCGACACCATGCCCAAGCTGACGATAACGATGGCCACGCCCCAAATAAACACCAGCACGTACACCGCATAAGGGAAAGAGGCAAACGGCAGAAGCAGCAGTGCGGAGAGCAAGATGACCGCCACCGCGCCAAGCATAAACAGGCGTTGCGATTTGGCAAACCATTTGCCAAACAGATAAGAAGCGGCGAAGCCTGCCAAACCGTACAGGCTCAAAACGATGGTAACTTGTTCAGCCTTAAATCCGCCAACTTGCAACACAAAAGGCTCGATATAGCTGTATGCCGTAAAATGTGCCGTAATAATCAACACCGTCATTGCATAAAGCAGCATCAGGTTGCGGCGTTTGAACAAACTCGGCAGGCTGCTTAAAGAGCCGGTATTTTGGCTGGGTAAAGCAGGCAGGTTTTTGGCCAACACCAGCATTACGCCGGCAGCACAGACGCCGATCAGCAGGAAGCTGAGCTGCCAGCCGAAGTATTGCCCGACCACGCGTCCGAGCGGAATGCCCAAAACCATCGCTAAAACCGTACCCGTACTGAGCAGGCCCAAAGCCTGATTGGTTTTGCCGGTGGGCGCAAGCCGTACCGCCAAAGAAGCCGTAATCGACCAAAATACCGCGTGTGTCAGCGCAATCCCGATACGGCTGACCAAGAGGATGTTGAAGTTCCAAGAAAAAAACGACAGCGCGTGAAACAGTGCAAACAGTGCAAACAGCATCAGCAATAATTTGCGCCGTTCGATGTTTTTCGTCATCAGCATCAGCGGCAGCGATAGGAGCGCAACAATCCACGCATACACCGTAATCATCATGCCCACTTCCGTTGCCGGTTTGCCAAAGCTTTGACCAATATCGCTCAAAAGCGCAATCGGAATATATTCGGTGGTATTGAAAATAAACGCCCCCACCGCCAGCGCGCATACGCTAACCCATTGTTTGAATGTTGAAGTCATTATTATGTCCGTTTGATGAAGCAAAAGGCGTTATTGTACGCCTATCTGCATTTTTCAGACGGCCTTAATGAAGAATTTGCAAGCTGTTTGCGTAAGGAGTAAAGTATTTGGCAACCATATTTGTGTGAATGAAAGGAAATACAAATGCAAACTGTTACCCTCAACATCGACGGCATGACCTGCGGCGGCTGCGTGAAAAGCGTAACCCGTCTTTTGGAAGGCGTAGAAGGCGTGGAAAAAGCAGAAGTCAGCTTGGAAAACAAAAATGCAGTGATTACTTTCGATGAAAGCAAGACAGATGCCGACGCGCTGATTGATGCCGTAGAAGACGGCGGCTACGACGTGGCTTTGTAACCGATAAGCTTATTTTTGAATAAAGGCCGTCTGAAACGTTTCAGACGGCCTTTGTCTCTTGATCACTTACTTTTTGCCATTATTTGGATTACACCGCCACACGGGTAAACAAAAGTTTTCGCGCATATCTGAAGCAAAGCGGCGGCAAGTGGCTGCCGTATTACGACGAGGCCTGTACCAAACCGTTAGCGGCCGACTAAGGCTACCTGAAACTTTTCAGGTAACCTGTTTCTATTCTGCCCAAGCCGCCTAACGCTCCTCCAGCCCGGCCAAAATCGC
>CAUSHT010000063.1:0-8393 GCA_963531275.1 uncultured Neisseria sp. | reverse complement strand
GCAGATAACCTCGTTATCGAAGGCATCACTCCTGATGCGGACAAATTGTTCTTGGCAGGCAAAAACGTCGAATTGGCGTTGTCTTTGGACGCAGGCGTTGTCTTGGCGCTGAAATCCGACAACACCGACGCGGCCGCCCTCGCCCAACAATTAAACCTCGCCAAACAGCTCTACACCAACTCCCCAGGCTTATTGGAAGGCTTTATCATTGACGGCGCAGCCGCCGCTTTAGGCGCACAAGTTGCCGAGCAAACCGGCCTGACTTTCTTCGGCTCCAGCGACAAGTTGCAAGATGTATCCGCTTTGGCCAAACGCGAAGCCAAACGCCTGTCTCCAGCCCAATTCCGTTACAACCTGATCGATTTTGCCCGCAAAGCCGATATGCGCATCGTCCTGCCTGAAGGCGCCGAACCTCGCACCGTCGCCGCCGCCGCTATCTGTCACGAAAAAGGCATCGCCCGTTGCGTACTGTTGGCGACCCGCGAAGAAGTTGAGGCCGTAGCGAAAGAACGTGGCATCTCCCTGCCTGATTCTTTGGAAATCATCGATCCTGCTTCTTTGGTTGAGCAATACGTCGAGCCGATGTGCGAATTGCGCAAATCCAAAGGCCTGACTCCTGAAGATGCACGCAAACAGCTGCAAGACACCGTCGTACTCGGCACCATGATGATGGCTCAAAACGACGTAGACGGTTTGGTTTCCGGTGCAGTCCACACTACTGCCAACACCATCCGCCCTGCCCTGCAACTGATTAAAACCGCCCCGGGTGCAAGCCTCGTATCCAGCGTATTCTTCATGTTGCTGCCTAACCAAGTATTGGCATTTGCCGACTGTGCGGTTAATCCAAACCCAACTCCGGAACAACTGGCCGACATCGCCATCCAATCTGCCGACAGCGCCAAAGCCTTCGGTATCGATCCAAAAGTGGCCATGATTTCCTACTCTACCATCAACTCAGGCAGCGGCCCTGATGTCGATGCAGTGATCGAAGCAACCAAACTGGCGAACGAAAAACGCCCTGACTTGGCCATCGAAGGTCCGTTGCAATACGATGCGGCCACCGTTCCATCTATCGGCCAATCCAAAGCTCCGGGCAGCGCTGTTGCCGGTCAAGCAACCGTTTTGATTTTCCCAGACCTCAATACCGGCAACTGTACTTACAAAGCCGTACAACGCAGCGCCAACGTCCTGAGCGTAGGCCCGTTGTTGCAAGGTTTGCGTAAACCGGTTAACGACTTGTCCCGCGGCGCATTGATTGAAGACATCGTCTTCACCATCGCCCTGACTGCCGTTCAAGCCAAACAAATGCAAGGCTGATTGACAAGCTGATGCTTTGAAATCAAAGGCCGTCTGAAACCGATGTTTCAGACGGCCTTTCGTATCTTTGCGCCAACTATATTATAATTCGCCATTATTTTCCGAAAGACTGCCCCAATGACTGCCTACCAGCAACAACTAGCCGATAAAAAGCAATATCTTCAGCAACTTTTCCAAGGATTGGATTTCCCTGAAATCGAAGTCTTTGAATCTCCGGAACAGCATTACAGGATGCGTGCCGAGTTCCGCATCTGGCATGAAGGCGGCGAAATGTTTTACGCCATGTTTGAGCGCGGGCAAAAGGCAAGCGGGGCAAGCCTGATCCGTTGCGACCAATTTCCTGCCGCATCCGAATCCATCAATGCCTTGATGCCGAAATTGGTTGAAGCCGCATCCAATCATCCCGAGCTGAAAAACCGCTGGTACACCGTCGAATTTTTGTCCACTTTAAGCGGCGAAATGCTGGTTACCATGATTTACCACAAGAAGCTGAACGAAGCATGGCAACAAGCCGCGCAAGAGCTGGCGCACAATTTGGGCATCCACATTATCGGCCGCAGCCGCGGACAAAAAATCGTATTGAGCCAAGATTTTGTGACTGAAGCATTAGAAGTCAACGGTAAGACCTTTCGCTATCATCAAATCGAGGGCAGCTTTACCCAACCCAATGCCCAAGTGTGCCAAAAAATGCTGACGTGGGCGTGTGATGCTGCGCAAAACTTAGGCAAAGACCTGCTTGAGCTGTACTGCGGCAACGGCAATTTCACCCTGCCGCTTTCGCAACATTTCAATCAAGTATTGGCGACCGAAGTTTCCAAAACCTCCGTCAACGCCGCCCAATGGAATATTGAAGCCAACCAAATTACCAATCTCAAAATCGCCCGCCTGTCTGCGGAAGAATTTACCGAGGCATACACGCAAAACCGTGAATTCCGCCGCCTGCAAGAACAAGGCATCGACTTGAAAAACTATGATTTTTCAACTATTTTCGTTGATCCTCCACGCGCCGGTGTTGATGATGAGACGCTCAAATTGGTTGCCCGATTCGACAACGTCCTCTATATTTCCTGCAACCCTGAGACCCTGCGTGCTAACCTCGACACGCTCTGTCAAACCCATACCATAGAACGCGTCGCCCTGTTCGACCAATTCCCATTTACCCACCATATTGAAAGCGGCGTTTGGTTGAAGAAGAAATAAAATCATACAAAAAGGCCGTCTGAATGTTCAGACGGCCTTTAATTAACGGCATATTAAGCGATTTTCAAATCAATCCGCTTCCAAAACCACTTTCATGGCTTGGTTTTCAGCAGCGTGTTTGAATACATCGTAAGCTTTTTCCAATTCGCTGAATTTGAAATGGTGGGTCATCATTTTGGTGTAATCCACTGAGCTGCTGGAAATGGCTTTCATCAGCATTTCGGTGGTATTGGCGTTAACCAGACCGGTAGTGATGGCAAGGTTTTTAATCCACAGTTTTTCCAGTTTAAAATCAACGGATTGACCATGTACACCGACCACAGCAATATGACCGCCGGGTTTCACAATGTCTTGGCACATATTCCAAGTTGCAGGGATACCGACCGCTTCGATGGCGCAATCTACGCCGTCTTCGCCAACAATGTCGGCAACTTGCTTGCTCACATCGCCGGAAGCAGGGTTAATGGTATGGGTTGCGCCCAATTCTTTCGCCAGTTTCAAGCGGTTTTCGTCCATATCGCAAACGATGATGGCGGCAGGGCTATACAGTTGCGCGGTCAGCAATGCAGACATACCGACAGGGCCGGCACCGGCGATGAATACGGTATCGCCAGGTTTCACATCACCATATTGCACGCCGATTTCATGGGCGGTCGGCAAGGCATCGCTCAACAGCAGGGCAACTTCTTCGTTGACGTTGTCAGGTAGTGGAACCAAGCTATTGTCGGCATAAGGCGTACGGACGTATTCGGCCTGAGTACCGTCAATCATGTAGCCCAAGATCCAACCGCCGTTGCGGCAGTGTGAATAAAGTTGGATTTTACAGTTGTCGCAAGTACAGCATTTGCTGACACATGAAATAATGACTTTATCACCGACTTTGATGTTTTTTACAGCGTCGCCGACTTCTTCTACAATACCGATGCCCTCATGACCGAGAATACGACCGTCGGCAACTTCAGGGTTTTTACCCTTCCAAATACCCAAGTCAGTACCGCAAATCGTGGTTTTAACAATTTTGACGACTGCATCGGTCGGATCGATAATTTGAGGGCGAGGTTTTTCTTCGAAACGGATGTCGTTTGCGCCATGATAAACCATTGCTTTCATGTGAATCTCCTTGAACGGTTAATAAATTTTAACAATACAGCGTAAATCCACATTAACTATATTTATATACCCCTCTACTAGATAAGTCAATCCTGATTATTATTTTGTATGTTATAGTGTAACATATTGTTTTAAAAGTAAATAATTAAAAAGTAAATATTAATGAACACACCCACATCCTTCGCACGACGACTCATCGATTGGCAGCGCCAACACGGCCGTCACGACTTGCCTTGGCAGGTCAAAGACCCTTATTCCGTATGGCTTTCAGAAATCATGCTCCAACAAACGCAGGTTGCTACCGTATTGGACTACTATCCGCGTTTCTTAGCCAAATTCCCAACCGTGCAATCGCTTGCTGCCGCGCAACAAGACGAGGTTTTATCCTTGTGGGCAGGCTTGGGCTATTACAGCCGCGCCCGCAACCTGCACAAAGCTGCGCAACAAGTCGTCGGACAATTCGGCGGTATCTTTCCATCCGAGCGCAAAGACTTGGAAACGCTCAGCGGCGTAGGCAGAAGTACTGCTGCCGCTATTTCTGCCTTTGCTTTCAACCGACGCGAAACCATCTTGGACGGCAACGTCAAACGCGTTCTCTGCCGTGTCTTTGCCCAAGACGGCAATCCGCAAGACAAAAAATTTGAAAACGCGCTTTGGACGCTTGCCGAAAGCCTGATGCCGTCTGAAAACGCCGATATGCCTGCCTATACACAAGGGCTGATGGACTTGGGTGCAACCGTCTGCAAACGGACAAAACCTTTGTGCCATCAATGCCCTATGGCAGATATCTGCGAAGCAAAAAAACAAAACCGCATTGACGAGCTACCCCGTAAAAAAACTACTCCCGAAGTGCAAACCCTACCGCTTTACTGGCTGATTATTCATAACACTGACGGCGCATTATTGCTCGAAAAACGCCCTGCCAAAGGCATTTGGGGCGGTCTGTATTGCGTACCCTGTTTTGAAAAATTAGACGATTTGTATGCTTACGCCAAACGCTTCGGCATTGTTTCAGACGGCCTTGAAGAACAAACCACGTTTACCCACCGCCTGACCCACCGTTTATTGATGATTACCCCTTTTCAGACGCAACAAAGGCCGTCTGAACATCTTTCAGACGGCCTTTGGGTATCATTGGAACATTTGGCGGATTATGGTTTGCCCAAACCTTTAATCAAATATTTGGCTAAAGGCTAAACCGCCCTATTCCACAATCTCTTTAAATACAACTTCTTTTCCGCCGCGAATCAATACGGCAAACCCGTCGCCAATCTGCCAACGCGAGCTTGGATTGGCGTATTCGACACCCTGACTGCGCAAGCGGACTTGCACCAGTTTCTCAACCGTATTGCCTTCACGCAACTCAACCATCATCGGGCTGTGGCTGTTGATATAAATTGCAGTAATCGTCCGACCTTGTGCGGATTGATAACGGACAGAATACGTCTGCGCCTGTGCAATGACCGGTAACGGCGCGTCAGGGCGCACGGCCTTATACGAGCCGCACGCAGCGCACAAACTCACGCACAAAGCGCAGATAATTTTATTCAACATAGGCATAGATCAGTAATGGTGATGCGGAATCTCGCCATCAAGACGGTAATAAGTGCCGCAATACGGGCATTCAATCTCACTGTTGGACTGAATCGGCAAGAACACACGCGGATGGCCGTTCCACGTTTCATGATTAGGGCCGGAGCAATGCAGCGGCAAATCCTGCGGCTTGATGACTACAACGTTTTTTTCAGACTGTGTACTCATGGTTTGGTTCCTCACTATGTTTTCTTATCTTCCGATATTGTAAAGCAAAACGGCCGCTAGGTTCAGACTGAAAACATTATATAATGACTTTTTTCAGACGGCCTTTGATGATGACCACCCTGCTCCGCCTTCAAGATTTCGATACTTCCGATTCCGCTTCATTTCTTTATACACTCAGCGCAGCCTATTTGGATCACACCGAACAGACAGGTGACGAGGAAATGTCCGGCCTCAACGACGAACAGCATACATTGACCGCCCTTTGCTATCTCGACAGCCAAGTTCAAGAAGGCGGCTTCGTACAGCTTATCGCTTCAGGATACGGAGAATACATCTTCGGCAATCCGGTTGCCGACAGTCTGCGTCGCTGGCGCATCAAACCGATACCAAAAATCTTAGACAAAGCCAAAGCCCTGTACGAAAAACACGGCGAAGCCATTGAAAAAATGGCAGATGAGCAAAGAGATTTCGATGAAATCCGCAAAGCTTTTCCCGATTTTGAAGAGCTTGACGGCGATTATTATGACGTTGCCGACGAAGACTTGGAAACCGCAGCAGCCTACGTTCAGGCAAATTGGGATAAATTTGCCAAACTGTCAGACTGAAACCTTAAAACTTTGCCGGTTTGAATCATCTGTTCAAACCGGCAAAATCATCAATACGTCAAATTAACGTTTGTTTTTCTGATAAATCGGCATCACTTCAGGCAACATTTTGCGGATTGCATTGATACGCGCCTGATTGGTCGGGTGAGTCGACAAAATAGCCAATGAGCTGCCGCCCTGTACTTTATTCATTTTTTCCCACACGCTTACCGCAGCCTCAGGGTTGTAGCCTGCTTCAGCCATCAAACGTACACCGCCGGCATCCGCTTCGCTTTCCTGATAACGTGAGAACGGTTTGGTCGCCAACAAATCTGCACCCAAACCAACCAAATCACCATCCACACCAGTTGAGCTGGCCAAAATCGAACCGCCCAAGCCGGTCAACACTTGTCCGCCCAAAGCTTTTTTACTGTGTTCCAACAAAGCATGGGTCATTTCATGGCCGACAACGGCGGCAATTTCATCATCCGTCAGCTTCAATTTCTCCACTATGCCGGTGTACACAGCCATTTTGCCGCCCGGCATCGCCCATGCGTTCATTTCATCACTGCGGATAACGTTCATCTGCCAGTTGAAAGGCACGCCGGTTTTGTTGGCGCGCTCAGCATGAGGACGCAGACGTGCAAACACGCGTTGAACGCGTTGAGCAGTTGGAGATGAAACATCCAAAGCTTTTTGACCACGCGCTTTTTGAATGACTTGTGAGTAACTTTTAGCAGCGTCTTCATTTAAAGACGCAGTATCGTAGCCAACCATATCCGCTACAGAAGTACAGCCGGTCAATGCCAAAATCACGCCCATGCCGGCCCAATATTTTTTATTCCATTTTTTCAACATGTTTTCTCTCTGTGTTTTTAAGTTAATGTAACGACATTGTACCCAAATTTAATACACTTTACACAAAAGGCCGTCTGAACGGTTTCAGACGGCCTTTAAGCGTAATATTTAAGAACGGCGCTGCAACATCCAAGACTCAATCTTACGCGCATCGTTCACTCGGGTTGTAGAAGACGGAGAGTTGAGTAATACAATGGTAATCGGCTGATTCTGTACATTGGCCTTAACCACCATAGAACGTCCTGCCTCGCGGATATAGCCGGTTTTCTGCAATTCGATATTCCAGCTGCCCTCACGCACCAAGGCATTGGAGTTTTTGTAGTTTTGACGACCGTTTGCCGTCCAAACCGAGCCGTAATTTGAAGTAGAATTTTTGCGGATCAGCGGATACTTGCTGGCTGCCGCAACCATGCGGTTCAAATCGCGTGCAGTGGAAACGTTTTGGAAATTCAAACCGGTAGGCTCATAGAAACGGCTGCTGGTCATGCCCAGGCTTTGTGCTTTGGCATTCATTGCCGCTACAAACGCGCTCATACCGCCCGGATAGGTACGGCCCAACGCATGAGTGGCACGGTTTTCACTGCTCATCAGGCTCAGGTGCAACAGTTCGCCGCGTGTCAGCGTCGTGCCGATGCTCAAACGGCTGCCTGTACCTTTCAGACGGTCGATTTCAGCCTCGGTAATCGTGATAGGCTCGTTCATATCCAGATGCGCATCCAACACCACCATCGCGCTCATCAATTTGGAAATAGAGGCAATCGGCATGACACGATCAGGGTTTTTCTGATACAGCACTTCACCGGTTTTATTATTGAAAATCAAAGCAGATTGCGAAGAAAGCAGAGGACCTGCCAAAGCGGCTTGAGCTTCGACTTGGTCGGCATGACTCAACGCAAAAGCTTCCATCGGGTCATTTTGCACTGGGAAATTTTGCTCCAAAAATTGTCCCAATACATCCATATCATCGGCAACGGCAGGTGCAGAAGCAAAGGCCAATGCCACACCTGTCCATACCATTCCTAAAGTTTTATAGAATTTCATATCTGCCAATTCAAAAAAATACATTTAATTCAACATTCTGTTAAATTTTTCGCTAATTGTAAAGCGAGTTGAGAAAACTTTGCGTTTGTTTGCGAGATATTCAAATCCAGCGCCCGCATCTGTTTCTTAGACGATACGGCGCAATGCCTGCTCTGATTTGAAAAAACACAAGATAGTCATTATACTTAGGCTCCTTTGTCAGAGGCATTCCCTCAATCCGGCAATACGCCCGAAATATCTGTTCCCCCTTTACAACACAGCCTCCATACAACCATACGAAGAAATTATTATGTCTGAAGAAAAACGCACCTGTTCATTCTGCGGGAAGTCCGAAAACGACGTTAAAAATCTGATCGAAGGCGAACACGCCTTCATCTGCAACGAATGTGTAGAAACTTGCGGCATAATGCTGCAAGACAACGAATCCGGCGAGATTGAAAACGAGCTTGCCAAAGCGAAAGAAGAAAACGCCGAGAAAAAACTGCCTACCCCGGCCGAAATCGTTGCCAACCTCAACGACCA
>CAUSHT010000062.1:0-8422 GCA_963531275.1 uncultured Neisseria sp. | reverse complement strand
CCTGAACGCGTAACCATGAGCACTACTAAACAAAAAATTATGTTCTTTGTTTACGTCGGTATTACCGTTGTCGGTGCTTACTTGTTTGCAACCAATATCTGATGAGGGCAGCGAAAATGAAACAAACTCTGAAAAACTGGTTTGCTGCCTTATTGCTGGCAGTGCCTATGAGTGCAGCCGTCGCCAGCGGCGGCGGACACTACGAAAAAGTCGATATCGACCTGCGTGACCAAGTCAGCCTGCAGCACGGTGCGCAAATCTTTACAAACTACTGTTTGTCTTGCCACTCTGCAAGCGGTATGCGCTTCAACCGTCTGAAAGACATCGGTTTGACTGAAGATGAAATCAAGAAAAACCTGATGTTCACAACAGACAACGTTGGTGATGTCATGGTAGCGGCAATGGATCCGAAAGATGCCTCCAAATGGTTGGGTGCGCCTCCGCCGGATTTGACTCTGATTGCCCGTTCTAAAGGTGCAGACTACCTGTATGCCTATATGCGCGGCTTCTATAAAGACCCAACTCGTCCGACCGGTTGGAATAATACTGTTTTGGCCGGCGCGAGTATGCCTCACCCATTGTGGGAGCAACAAGGTGTTCAAGCCGTTGAGTTGGATGCCAAAGGTCAGCCCGTTATGATTAAAGACGAGCATGGCAATCTGACTCCTAAGCTGTATTGGGAATCTACCGGTCTGCACAGCCGTCGCCTGCCTAACGGTAAAGTGATCCAAAAAGAGTACGATACTTATGTACGCGACTTGGTGAACTACTTGGTGTACATGGGTGAGCCTGCTCAGTTGCAACGCCACCGCATCGGCTACATGGTTCTGGCATTCCTGTTTGCGGTAATGCTGCCATTGGCTTACTTCCTGAAAAAAGAATTCTGGAAAGACGTTCACTAATTCTTTTGAATCAAAGAGGCAAACCTGTTTCAGGTTTGCCTTTTTTGTTTGTGAAATTGGTTTATGCAGTAATGATGTAAATTTTAAAATTACTTAATATAAACAATGTGATATGTGAAATTTCTGGATTAAGTGTTTGAAATTATGTATAATTCTGTCTGAATTTTTATAAGGCTTAAGGCCGTCTGAAAAGATTTATCAGGAGTAAAAGATTATGATGACATTGTATTCAGGTATTACTTGTCCATTCAGCCAACGATGCCGTTTTGTGCTGTACGAAAAAGGCATGGATTTTGAAATCAAAGATGTGGACGTGTTCAATAAACCTGAAGACTTGGCTTTGATGAATCCGTATAACCAAGTACCGGTTCTGGTTGAGCGTGATTTGATTTTGCACGAATCAAACATCATCAACGAATACATTGACGAGCGGTTTCCTCATCCTCAGTTGATGCCGGGTGATCCTGTTATGCGCGGTCGCGGCCGTTTGGTGCTGTACCGTATGGAAAAAGAATTGTTCAGCTTGGTGCAAGTGTTGGAAAACCCTGAATCTACCAATAAAGAACAAGCTAAAGCGCGTGAAGCCATTGGCAATGGTTTGACACTGTTGGCACCGTCTTTTGCTAAAAACAAATACATCTTGGGCGATGACTTCTCCATGATTGATGTTGCTTTGTCTCCGCTGCTGTGGCGTTTGGACTATTACGACATCAAACTGGGTAAATCTGCTGCGCCTTTGCTGAAATACGCTGAACGTATTTTCCAACGCGAAGCCTTTATTGAAGCATTGACGCCGGCTGAAAAAGCCATGCGTCGTTAAGGGACGGGTCTATGGCAACTTCAACCAAACCGTATTTGTTGCGTGCTTTGTATGAATGGTGTTTGGATAATAACCAAACACCGCACATCGTGGCTTGGGTAAATGAACATACTCGTGTGCCGATGCAGTATGTGCGCGACAATGAAATTGTTTTAAATATCGGTCCTACTGCCAGCCATAATTTGAATATCGACAACGAATGGGTCAATTTCTCTGCGCGTTTTTCCGGCGTAGCGCATGAGATTTGGATTCCGGTCGGTCATATTGTCAGTATATTTGGCCGCGAAAGTGGAGAGGGTATGGGGTTTGAGGTAGAACCATATCAGCCTGCTTCTATCGAAGCTGCAGCAGCGGAAGATAAAAAAGCTGAATCTACGGAAGAAAAACCGAAAAAAGTATTGAAGCTTGTGAAGTAATTAAAAGATAAAAGGCCGTCTGAAATGTTTCAGACGGCCTTTATTGATTGGGTATTGAAATGGCAAAATTAATGAGTAATCAGTTATTAATTAAACCAGACAAAAAAGCTCCTGCGTTTAACAAGAGCTTTTTTGTTTAGTGGTGGAGGTAAGCGGGATCGAACCGCTGACCTCTTGCATGCCATGCAAGCGCTCTACCAACTGAGCTATACCCCCGAAATTTGGTGGCGAATCAGGGACTCGAACCCCGGACACAAGGATTATGATTCCTCTGCTCTAACCGACTGAGCTAATTCGCCGTTTCGTGAAGTCGCTATTATAGTTTTTTTTGAATATTTGGCAAGCGCTAATTTTGGTTTTTTTTATTTCTTATTGTTTTTAAAAAATAAAAAGTAGGTTGTCAGGCTATAGCTTATGGCAAATATCGCCGTGGCTGAAGCCTGTCCAATCAATATCGATGTCTTTGCCAAAAGCGATCACTTTAAAAAGTTCGCCCATTTCGTGCTGATGTATCAGTTTCTGTACTGCGGCGGCTGCTTGGATGTATTCAACTGAATCAGGGCTGCCGATTTGTGCCAGCAGATCGGTGATGCCGAGATTGAGTAAGAAATAAGATTGGGGCAGGTAGCCGATTAAGTCCAAATCTGATTCTGTACCGGCGCGTGCAATATCAGTGAAATTGACGTGCGCAGTCAAATCGGTCAGGCCGATATTGAAAAATGGGTCGTGGATAGTGTGATGGCGATAGTGGCCGATAAATGTGCCTTCCTTACGTTGCGGGTGGTAATACTGAGCGGCATCGAAGCCGTAATCGATAAATATCATGCCGCCGCGCTGCAATTTGGCGGCCAGGGTTTGGATAAAGGCATATTGTGCCGGATGCAGCTCGCTTGTGTATGAAGGAAGGGGAGGGAAGTATAAGGCGGCTGTTTGCGTAAGTTCGGCTTGGGTCAATGGTCTGATGACTTCGATTAGCTCGTCATTCTCTAGGCTGACGCCGATTTGTTGAAATCCTTCGTCTTGATAAATCAAGCGTTCAACCGGCATGGCATCCAATACTTCGTTGCCGATGATGATGCCGTCAAAATGTTCGGGCAATGTGGAGAGGTGGATGACTTTGGCGGCTACTTCTGGGGAGGTATGTTCAAGAATATATTGGCGTTGTCTCTCTGCAAGTTCTGCCGATAGCTCAATAATGTAGTAATGATTCAGGCCGTCTGAAAGGTTTTGCAAGAGTGTGGCAGCGAGATGACCTGTACCTGCACCAAATTCGTAGATATTGCCTGCTGTTTGCGGCAGTAATTCGGCAAGTTGTTTGGCAAGGGTTTGTCCGAATAGGGGGGAGAGGATGGGGGCAGTAATGAAGTCGCCGTCTGTGCCGATTTTATGGCTGCCTCCGCTGTAATAGCCGTATTGAGGTGTGTAAAGGGCAAGCTCCATAAAACGGGAGAAGGATATCCAGTTTTGATGTTGTTCAATTTCGTTTTTTATGAGCTTCGTCAGGTGTGCTGAAGAGGCTTGTGCATCAGTAGAAGGGAGGGGAAGTTGTGGCTTCATGACTGTTAGATAATGTAAAAAATTTGAATTTGTTTGTATATTATAGCCCCTTGTGAGAGGGGTGGTAATCGGGTATAAAAATACTATATGTAGTATTTTAAAAAAGCAAATAATACTAAATATAGTGTTTTATGCTATATGAAATGATTGGCATATCAATTTGTCATGCATTTTTGCATATATAACCTATTGAATTTTAAGTGTTTAGTGTTTCATTTCAGATAAAGGGTTGATTTGACCTGATCGCCAAAATTTCTTATAGTGTCGGTTAGTGGGGCATAGTGGGTGAAAGTGGTTACTTTTTCCTAAAAAGTGTTCCGTAGAAGTGAAAACGAAATATTTTAGGAAGGTGGGATTTTTAATCCCACTCTAGTTTTATTTTAATCGAATTTGGGGTGTGATGTGTTTGGCGGTGCTCATGAATTGAGTATGGACAGTAAAGGGCGGTTGGCGATTCCTGCCAAATTCCGCGATATTTTGCTGCGCCGTTATACGCCTGCAATTGTGGTCACACTGGATTCCCGAAAAAAATTATTGATGTACCCCGAGTCCGTTTGGGAAGAAAAAGCCGAGCAGATTTTGAAGTTGAAAGTGGCCGGCAATGAATCTTTGCAACGGTATCAGAATTTGCTGCTGCACAATGCGGAGATTTTGGAGTGGGACAGCGCCGGACGCGTTTTGATCCCGGCAAATCTGCGCAAACGCGTGGATTTTGAAAAAGAAGTTACTTTGGTCGGTCGTGCAAACCGTATGGAGTTGTGGGGCCGTGAACATTGGGAAGAGGAAATGAATCAGGCTTTGGATATCGATCCTGATGAATTGGCTTTCCAATTGAGTCAAACGGATTTGCAATTGTGAGTAAAGTTGAAAATTATCAGCATGTTACTGTCTTGTTGCATGAGGCGGTGGATGCGTTGGCAATCCGTGAAGATGGGATTTATGTGGACGGTACGTTCGGTAGGGGAGGGCATTCCCGGCTGATTTTGTCGCGTTTGGGTGAGCAGGGTCGTTTGGTTGTTTTTGACAAAGACCCTGAGGCAATTGCAGTAGCCAATGAATTGGCGGTGCAAGATAAACGTGTCAGTGTCGTACACAATGGTTTTGAAACATTTCAGACGGCCTTGGATGAATTGGGCATCGATAAGATTGACGGTGCGCTTTTTGATTTGGGGATTTCGTCGCCGCAAATTGACGATGGCAGCCGCGGATTCAGTTTCCGCTTTGATGCGCCGTTGGATATGCGGATGGATCCGACTCGCGGGATGTCTGCGGCAGAATGGATTGCAACTGCATCCGAACAGGATTTACACGAGGTAATTAAGAATTATGGTGAAGAGCGGTTTAGTCGCCAGATTGCGCGCGCCATTGTTGCGCAACGCGAGGAGAGTCCCATCGATACAACCCGCAAGCTGGCGCAACTTGTGGCGCAAAACGTCCGTACTCGTGAGCGCGGACAAGACCCTGCAACGCGCACCTTCCAGGCAGTTCGCATCTTTATTAACCGCGAGCTCGAAGAGGTAGAGGCAGTTTTGCCGCAAGTTGCAGGCCGTCTGAAAGAGGGTGGACGCCTGGCTGTCATTGCGTTCCATTCGCTGGAAGACAGAATTGTGAAGCAGTTTATAAAAAAATATTCGCAACATGCGCCATTGCCCCGTTGGGCGGTGGTTAAGGAGGCGGATTTGCCTCAGCCGCCTTTGAAGGCTGTAGGCAAAGCAATCAAACCGGGTTCGACAGAGACTGAAGCCAATCCGCGTGCGCGCAGTGCAGTTTTGCGTGTGGCGGAGCGAAGCAGTGGCGAATTTTCGGTTATTGACTAGGGAAAGCGTTTCGGCATTGTCGCAAGGGATGTTTCTATTGACAGGCCGTCTGAAAGTTTGAGATGGGTAAATTGAATATTTTATTGCTGGTTTTGGTGACGGTCTCAGCCTTTGCCGTAGTGTTTAAGCAAAACCAGTCCCGTTTGCATTTTATCGAGTTGGATAAGGCACAAAAACGGGAAATTCAGTTGGAACAGGATTACGCGCGCTTGAAGTTGGAGCAGGCTAGGCTGGCAAACCACAAGTTGATTAAAGTGGCGGCAGAAAAGCAACATCTGCTTCCGCCGGGTGCGCATAATACGGCTATGCTGGAACGCAAAAAATAAGAATATAGAGCCTTGCATTGGTGCAAGATTTACGGGATTTGATGGCTCACTGAGCAGCTAAGTCATGAGAAGTTCAACATGTTAATTAAGAACGAATATAAACCTCAAATGCTGTCTGGAACAACAAAAACGAAAAAGCCGCTGACAAGTAACGGACGAATCGGTTTGGTGCTGGGTGCTGTTGCGCTGGCATTTACCGGTCTGTTGGTGCGCGGGGTTTATCTGCAAACCAGTCAGCATGAATTTTTGAAAAATCAGGGCGATCAACGTTTTGTGCGTACGCTTCCGCTGCCGGCATCACGCGGTATGATTACCGACCGCAATGGTGCCACATTGGCTTTGAGTGCGCCTACCGAATCATTGTATGCCATGCCTTCCGGTATGGAGGAAATGCCGACTGACGAGCAGTTGGAAAAATTGTCGGCCATTGCCGATGTGCCTGTTGAAGTTTTGAAAAATAAATTGTCTAAAAAAGACAAAGGCTTTATCTATCTGAAACGCCAACTCAGCTACGAGAAAGCAGAAGAAATCAAAGCATTGGGCATTAAAGGCATCGCATTCCAAAAAGAATTGAAACGCCATTACCCAATGGGCAATCTGTTTGCACACGTTATCGGTTTTACCAATATCGACGGCAAAGGTCAGGAGGGCTTGGAGCTTTCCCGTGAAGACAGCCTGCGTGGTGAAGATGGTGCGAAAGTCGTATTGCGTGACAACAAAGGCAATATCGTTGACAGTCTCGATTCTCCACGCAACAGCGTGCCTAAAAACGGCCAAGACATGATTTTGTCTTTGGATCAGCGTATTCAAACGCTGGCTTATGACGAGTTAAACAAAGCGGTGGCTTATCACAAAGCCAAAGCGGGTACGGTTGTGGTATTGGATGCGCAAACCGGCGAAATTTTGGCTTTGGTCAATAGCCCGGCTTACGATCCGAATCAACCGGGTCAAGCCAATAGCGAACAGCGCCGCAACCGCGCTGTAACCGACATGATCGAACCTGGTTCTGCCATGAAGCCGTTTACCATTGCCAAAGCATTGGATTCCGGTAAAGTGGATGCAACCGACACATTCAATACCCTGCCTTACAAAATCGGGCCGGCTACTGTACAAGATACCCACGTTTATCCTACTTTGGATGTGCGTGGCATTATGCAAAAATCTTCAAACGTCGGTACCAGTAAACTTTCTGCCATGTTTACGCCTAAAGAAATGTATGATTTCTATCACGATTTAGGTGTGGGCGTGCGTATGCATTCAGGCTTTCCTGGTGAGACTGCAGGTTTGTTGAGAAGCTGGCGCAGATGGCAAAAAATCGAACAGGCAACCATGTCTTTCGGTTATGGTCTGCAATTAAGCTTATTGCAATTGGCGCGAGCTTATACTGTCTTGACCCATGACGGCGAATTGTTGCCGGTCAGCTTTGAAAAACAAGCGGTTGCACCTAAAGGTAAGCGTGTCATCAAAGCCTCTACTGCGAAAAAAGTGCGCGAGTTGATGGTTTCCGTTACTGAAGCCGGCGGTACCGGTACTGCCGGTGCTGTGGATGGTTTCGACGTAGGTGCGAAAACCGGTACGGCGCGTAAACTGGTCAATGGCCGCTATGTGGACAACAAACACGTTGGTACGTTCATCGGTTTTGCTCCGGCTAAAAATCCACGCGTGATCGTGGCCGTTACCATCGACGAACCGACTGCCAACGGCTATTACGGCGGCGTGGTTGCCGGTCCTGTATTCAAAGAAGTCATGAGCGGAAGCTTGAACATCTTGGGCGTTTCCCCGACCAAGCCTTTAAGTAATACTGCTACTGTCAAAGTACCGTCATAATCCAAACAATCAAAGAGATATTGTTTATGTTCAGCAAGTTAACCCCCTTGGCTGAAACCAACTTTCCGCCTCTGCTGTGTGAAAACGCAGCAGGGCGTTTGTTGCATTCAGACAGCCGACAAATTAAACAGGGTGACATTTTCGTTGCCTGTCAGGGCGAATATACAGACGGCCGCAGCTATATTCCTGCCGCCATTGCCAACGGTGCAACCTTTGTTTTTTGGGATGATGACGGCAAATTCACATGGAATCCTGAATGGAACGTTCCCAATCAAGGCATTAAAGATCTGAAACATCGCGCCGGTATGTTGGCGGCACAGGTTTACGGCAATGTTTCAGACGGCCTTAAAGTTTGGGGCGTAACCGGTACCAACGGCAAAACCTCTATCACACAATGGCTGGCGCAAGCCGCCGATTTGTTGGGCGAAAAAACCACCATTATCGGCACAGTCGGCAACGGCTTTTGGGGCGCATTGGAAGAAACCACGCACACCACCCCCGCTCCCGTCGATGTCCAAACCCTGCTCTACCGCTTCCGTCAACAAGGCGCAACAGCCGCCGCGATGGAAGTCTCCAGCCACGGCCTTGACCAATCGCGCGTCAACGGCGTGCCGTTCCGCAGCGCAATCTTCACTAATCTCACCCGCGACCATCTTGACTATCACGGCACCATGGAAGCCTATGGTGCCATCAAGTCGCGCCTGTTCTACTGGCATGGTCTGCAACACGCCATCATCAATGTCGATGATGAATACGG
>CAUSHT010000061.1:0-8440 GCA_963531275.1 uncultured Neisseria sp. | reverse complement strand
CAACATTTTGTTCGAAAACGACTTTTTTGTTTTGGATATTGTACACGGCCTTGTCGCTGCCGACTTCGTACAACAGGCTGCCGTCGCGGTAAAACGAAAGATGCGGTTTGTCCAAATGTACATCCGCGCTATTGGGATATTGGACGGCATCGGCCGCGCTCAGGTTTTCTTTCAGACGGCCTTCTTGGTCAAAACGTTTGCCGTTGATGCCTTTCATCGAATATTGCGGCTCATTCGGATTGAGGACGACTTCTTCGACCTGAACTTCGCTGATGCGGCCGAGCCACGCCGCCAGTGCGCCGAGTGAAACGGCCAACACCAGCGGAAAGGCGATTCCGTAACGCCATCTGATTTTCATCGTACATACTCTTTCAAAGCAGGTTCAAGCGTACCTTGCGCCTGCATAATCAAATCGCACACTTCACGCACCGCGCCTGCGCCGCCGGAACGTCGGGTTACATAATGGGCGTATTGCAAAGTCAACCAATGCGCTTCGGGGACGGCAACCGCCAATCCGCAACGCACCATCACGGGCAAATCGACAACATCGTCGCCGACAAAGGAGCACTCATGCTCCTCCACACCGGCCTGTTCGCGTAATTGGGCGTAGGCGGCACGTTTGTCATTAATGCCTTTGAAGTAATAGTTGATACCGAGCTGCTTCACGCGGATACCGACGGAAGGCGCATCGCGGCCGGTAATAATCGCCGTTTGCACGCCGCTGGCCTGAAGCATTTTCAAACCGTGTCCGTCCAAAGTGTGGAACGATTTGATTTCTTCGCCGTTGTCGCGGATAAAAATGCGGCCGTCGGTCAAAACGCCGTCCACATCCAGTATCAGCAGTTTGATACCTAAAGCGCGTTGTTGCAGGTCGGAAGAGAGGTTTTGCATAAGGTTTCCTTATTTCAGACGGCCTATTCTAGCATAAGGCCGTCTGAAAACGTTTTTGCCGTCGATTCAGACAATTCGTGCCATCAATAAATCGTGCATGTTCAGCGCGCCAATCAGCACGCCGTTTTCTTCGACCACCAGCAAACCGTTCACATGGCCGCTTTGCATGGCTTTCAAAGCTTCGGTGGCAAGGCGGTCGGCGGAAATGGTTTTCGGAGAAGCGTGCATGATGTCGTCCACTTTCAAACCGGCAAAGCTGTCGCGTTCTTGAAACAAACGGCGTAAGTCGCCATCGGTAAATACCCCTTTCAGACGGCCTTCGGCATCGGTTACCGCCAACATGCCCAAGCCTTTTTCACTCATGCGGACAATGGCCTCTTTCAACGGCGTGCCCAACAAAACGGCAGGCAGGGCTTCGTCTTTGTGCATAATATCCGCCACGCGCAGCAGCAGGCGTTTGCCCAAGCTGCCAGCCGGATGACTCAACGCAAAATCGTCGGGCGTGAACGCGCGTGCGCGCAACAATACCACCGCCAGCGCATCACCCAACGCCATGACGGCAGTCGTGCTGGAAGTCGGCGCAAGGCCGAGCGGGCACGCCTCTTTGGAAACCGCCGCGGTAATGTGAATATCGGCATGCCGCGCCATGGTGGAAGTCGGATGGGCAGTGATGCAGATAAGCGTGATGTTTTTGCGTTTCAACGCCGGAATAATCGCCGCAATTTCATCGCTTTCGCCGGAATTGGAAATGGCAATCACGACATCGTGGTCCACAATCATGCCCAAATCGCCGTGCGCCGCTTCGGCAGGATGGACGAAAAACGCAGGCGTACCGGTGGAAGCCATGGTTGCCGCCATTTTACGGCCGATGTGTCCGGACTTGCCCATGCCGGTAATGACCACCCTGCCCTTGCAGTGCAACAACGCTTCCGCCGCACGGACAAAATCATGGTCCAACGCCGCCGCAATTTCACGCAAACCTTCGGCTTCCGTATCCAATACATCGCGCGCCCAGTCGAGATAAAGTGTGTTTTCCGCCATCAAAGCCACCTTTCGTGCTTGAATTTAGGTTTGTTTTGCCCAAATTAATCGGCTATAAACTGTTCAAATTCATCGAATCGGCGTAGCATTACCGCCACTTCACAAACAAACCTATTATGTAAAAGGAATCAGAGATGACTATTTTATCGGACGTTAAAGCATTAGGACAACAAATCTGGTTGGACAATCTCTCCCGTTCACTGGTACAAAGTGGCGAATTGGCAGAAATGCTGAAACAAGGTGTGTGTGGCGTAACTTCCAATCCTGCCATTTTCCAAAAAGCCTTTGCCGGAGACGCCCTGTACGCCGATGAAGTAGCCGCGCTCAAACAGCAAGACCTGACCCCGAAACAACGCTACGAAACCATGGCGGTTGCCGATGTGCAAGCCGCTTGCGACGTGTGCCTTGCCGAACACGAATCCACCGGTGGCAAAACCGGCTTCGTCAGCCTTGAAGTTTCGCCTGAATTGTCCAAAGACGCGCAAGGCACGGTTGAAGAAGCGCGCCGCCTGCATGCCGCCATCGGCCGTAAAAATGTCATGATTAAAGTACCGGCAACCGATGAAGGTATCGAAGCGCTTGAAACCCTTGTTTCAGACGGCATCAGTGTCAATCTGACCCTGCTCTTCTCCCGCGCCCAAACCCTCAAAGCCTATGCAGCCTACACGCGCGGCATTGCCAAACGTTTGGAGGTAGGACACGACGTTTCCGATATCCAAGTTGTCGCCAGCTTCTTTATTTCCCGTGTCGATGCCGCGTTGGATGCCACCCTGCCCGACCACCTCAAAGGCAAAGTTGCCATTGCGCTGGCCAAAGCCGCCTATCAAGATTGGGCGCAATACTTCGGCAGCAGCGAATTTGCCGCACTTGCCGAAAAAGGTGCCAACCGCGTACAACTTCTGTGGGCATCTACCGGCGTGAAAAACCCTGCCTATCCTGACACTTTGTACGTTGACAGCCTGATTGGCGCCCATACCGTCAACACCGTTCCCGATGCCACACTCAAAGCCTTTATCGACCACGGTACCGCCAAAGCCACTTTGACCGAAGGTGTGGACGAAGCCCAAGCACAGCTTGCCGAAACCGCCAAACTCGGCATTGATGTCGAAACCTTGGCAACTCGTTTGCAGGAAGACGGTTTGAGACAATTTGAAGACGCTTTCGCCAAACTACTGGCTCCCTTGGCTTAAGCGGATTGAACGGACGGCCGAGAAACTTAAATCATTTTGAAAAGTCTCAGGCCGTCTGAAACCCAAATTCGGGCGTGTACGGCACGCCCTTTTCTATCATGATTTGAATGCCGCGCAGACACACTTCCCCTGCCCTACAAAAACCACCCTGCCATGTATATAGGACGTTTCGCCCCCAGCCCTACCGGCCTGCTTCATATCGGCTCCCTACTGACCGCCGTCGCCTCCTATGCCGACGCGCGCGCTCATCAGGGCAAATGGCTGGTCCGCATTGAAGACCTTGACCCCCCGCGCGAAATGCCCGGCGCCGCTGCCGACATTTTGTGCACGCTTGAAGCTTTCGGTTTTGAGTGGGACGGCGAAGTCGCCTATCAAAGCCGCCGTTACGACCTATATCAAAACACCCTCAACCGCCTCAAAGCAGCCGGGCTGGTGTATCCCTGCTATTGCAGCCGTAAAGACTGGCAGGCGGCGGCAACACATGGCGCAGACGGATTTGTATATAACGGCCGTTGTCGCGATGCTCAGCGAAGACCCGACACGCAAAACAAAACTCCGGCATGGCGCATTCAAGTTCCCGATCGCGTAATCGGTTTTTCAGACGGCATTGTCGGACATTACGCACAAAATCTGGCACACGACATCGGCGATTTTGTCCTGCTTCGTGCCGACGGCTATTGGGCATATCAGCTTGCTGTGGTTGCCGACGATGCCGATCAGGGCATAACGCATATTGTCCGCGGTCAAGACTTGCTCGTCTCCACGCCGCGCCAAATCTATCTGCAACAATGCCTCGGCATTCCCACACCGGCCTACGCGCACCTTCCCCTGTTGACCAACAACCAAGGGCAAAAATGGTCGAAACAAACCCTTGCCCCGGCTTTAGATTTGAATCAAAAAGAACAACTTCTCCGCCAAGTCCTAACCTACCTCAACCTACCCGATGCACCTACCGTGAACCGTCCGCAAGAATTGCTCGATTGGGCGGTGGTGCACTGGCAAATGGACAAAATCCCAAAATCGTCCATTATCACGGACTAAATTAGCATGATTACAACAAAATTACTCTGGGTATTACAATATTTCATAAAATTATGTAAGTAATCTTCCGACTCATCCCAAACCATGCCCAAGAAGCGAAAAATCATGTATATTTTAAAAATTTCCTAAAATTGTCACAAACTGATAATTTCAAGGTTGTAACAACATACGGCTGACGCGTTATTGAGGATGACAAAGCGCGGCAGATCTCCCACGATACAACAAAAAGAATACCGCTATGCCAAGTGCCATTATTGTAGAAGACGAAGTATTAGCAGCAGAACGCTTACGTGTATTATTGGAAGAGTGCAATGTCGTACTGCTCAACGTCTTTCACCATGCCATGCCAGCATTGGAGTGGCTGAGTGTCCACGAAGTCGACATCGTCTTTGCCGACATCGGCATGCCGGAAATCGACGGTCTCGAGTTTGTCGAACGCATTAAGCGTACCGCCAAACGCCAGCCGGAAATTGTCTTCACCACAGCCTACGAAGAACACGCCCTGCGCGCGTTCGAGCTGGCTGCCGCAGACTATCTGCTCAAACCAATCAAAATGACCCGCCTGCAAACCGCGCTTGACCGCATCATCGAGAAAAACCGCGAAAAAGCAGACAGCTTCACCCATTTCAAAGTGTACAACCGCGAGCGCATGGTTGAAATCCCATGGCAACAGGCGCGTTACCTGATGGCGGAACACAAAACCGTCTATCTGTTTACCGGCGACGGCCACAGCTACGAATTACCGAAAACATTGGTTTACTGGGAAGAATTGCTGGGCGACAAAGTCATCCGCATCCACCGCAATGCCCTCGTCTTCCGCCACACCCTCGACAGCCTGATTCGACTGGATGATGACGAAAACGACGAATACGCATCCACATGGGGCGCAAAAATTCTCGATATTCCAACCCCGCTGCCCGTCAGCCGCCGGCAACTGTCCACCCTGCGGAAAATCATTAAAAACAGCATCTAACAATGCCCTCCTTGATTAGTTCTTTTTGAATCAAAGGCCGTCTGAAAAGATATTTTCAGGCGGCCTTTTAACTTCTCAACCAAATAGTAGAAAATTAAAAAAGAATAGCCCAAGTCTGTCGTTTAGCTTTATCCAAGCTCTCAATTTGATCAAACCTTGTTATATCCACAAACAAGGTTTTCCATTTTTTAATCCAACATCTCTCAATTATTATCACTCAACAGAAAAGGCCGTCTGAAACATTCAGACAGCCTCGATACTTAAGCCTTACCGATTAAAAGAACAATTCACGCCAGCTGATGCGTTTGAGTCCGCATGTACGGCCTTCTACTTTCAGGCTGACCAGTTGGTTAGACAAGAGACTGCGATCACCTTTGGTTGCGAAACATTTATTGTTTGGCACGCTTGGCGTGGCGTTCAACTCCTTATCCGTACCCGTGCCACCGCTATCGCCATCGGCAGTTACCGGAGAATCGTCGGCTTTGCTGGAATTCATATAAGTAAAGTTGATAACACCATCAAAAGTCATGCCATTGGCGTAATAAATCTGGCCATTATTCTCGCGCTTGATAAACTGACGATCCTTAGCGGAAATACGAGCATCACGCAAGCCCAAACGGCCACCGTTTTCAGCATTTACACCCAGAATAATCGTTTTCGCTGTCGTTTGTGTGGACGTACTGTCCGGCAAACAAACATCGGTACTGGAAGAATCAGTATGAATTGTTTTGGTTTCATACTTGCGGATGGTTACAACGGCTGTACGCAAAATCATCGTCGGTTTGACGGTCACACGTTCATTCGGACCCAAAGTCAGACTCCAGCCTTTTTTGCCTTCGCCAACCTTATTGTCGCTAACATAAATATGTTCGCCGTCACTTTCTCTGGTTTGCTGTTCCAACTCACTGCTGTTTGCCAAAACTGCTTTTTTGGATTCATCAGTAGACACATCGTCGTAAATACCATAAACGGCATTGATTTGGCCATTGGTATTGGTCAATTCATTCTGATAAATCTCGCTACCCGTACCAAAAATGACGACATACTTATCTTTACTGCGGCGTGATACCGCAGGCGCAGAAGTAATCGGTTGATTACCCGATCCTTGGAAAATCATTTGCGCAGACCATTTGGACGGAGTTTCACCACTCAAGTCAAAGCGGAACATATTGCCGTAACGGTCGCCGGCATAAGCAATATCGACAATACCGTCAAAATCGGTGTCTACCAAAGTGGGGGTAGAGAGACCACCTTTGCCATTCGGTGCAGAAATTTTGGCCAAGAACTTGCCAGCTTCAGAAGAAACATTAGTACTAGTATTTTTCGTCCCTGCCTCTTTCCCTGTCATATCATAGACATACAAAGCTGTTTCATTGTCGGCACTATTCACATCTTCAGTGCGATAGCCGCTAGCCAAGAAGCCCGCATAACGCACATTCGATTCCAGATTGACTGGAGTGGTATCGCGTTTGATGGAAACACGGCCGATTTGCGTCGAACCAATGGTATAACCCAGCTTATTGTCAGAGCCTTTTTTTGTTTCAAACAAAGGCACAGTCGTATTCCAACCACTACGATCACTGTTCGCCACTGCACCGATATTCAACGCATACGCACCGCGTCCACCCTGCCCCATCGCACCAAACATAAAGGTTTGCTTATCAGGCGTTTGACGGAGAACAAAGCCACCATTGACCATATAGCGGTGCGGCGTGCTGGAGCCGTAGCCATCGCGAGCGACATCCTTCAGAACCTTGCCCAAAGTTGTCGCTTGACCTTTATCGTCCTCGCGCTCCATACCTGCCGGAATATAGCTGAGTTTCAAGTCATAAGGATTGCTAGGCGTACCATTGCGGAAAATATGTACCATGCCGTCATTGGCAGCAGCGACCAAAAACTCTTGACGGTTGTCGCGCTTATCGCCAATAGCCGCAACCGAACCGTCTAAAATATCGCCCAAATTACGTTCATCTTTACTTGCGTCAGCTGGATCAGTGGGACGAATTCGATAAGACTGACTATAATCTTTTGCTCCTGCATCCGCTTTAATGGCTTCATCACTACCTGCTCGGCCAGTCCATTTCAGCAATGCATTTTTCCATTCCAACTTATCTTTTGCACTGCCGTCTGAAATGCCAAAATCGGCATTTGAAGCCTCATTATCTGCAACTCTATCGATGAAATAGGTTTTACTGCCGTCCTTAACCAAAGTAAGACGGTTATTAAATGATGGCTGAACAAACTCAGTCGTATTGATAGGCGTACCATCGCGGTTTAATTTATAAAACCGCAACTGACTGCTCCAAGAGCCGGTATTCAAATGAACCGTTGCCGCCATATCGGGAATCCCCATACTGGTCGTTGCCGGCGCAGTAGAGGATACTCCTTCAAATTTCGTATTCTTGCTGTCATTTTCAATATTATCGACGATGGTTTTGAAAGCATCGAGCAACTTTTCAGGTTTTGCGGCATTAAAATACCAGTCTGGGCGACTGGCACCCTTTTCCAGATACTCTCTCCCGACTTTAGAGATTCCCTCACCAAAGCCCACAGTAAAAGTCTGAACCAATTGCTTACTATAATCTAAACCTTTAGGGTCGTTTGGATCACCATCCCAGCTCTTACCCGCAGCATCTACACCATCTTTTTCTGTTTTGATGTCTTTTTCTGCCAAAGTCTGACTGAAGAAACGCATACCGCGTTTCTCATTACCATAGTTTCTATCCCAATAAGGAACAATGATTTCGCCGCTACCTATCCACATTCGCCTACGATAATAATCGCTATACCCGAATTTATAATCGGTATATTGGCACATCACTTTTTTTTCATGCTCCGGGATATGGGCATCATATTGATAAAGTGGCAGGTCAAAGTATCCACTAAAGCCATGGCCATCGTTGAAAAATTCACCTTTTCCATATTTATCATCATAAGCCTTCGCTGCAGACTGCCCGAAATATTGGTATGCAGGCGTATCCGCGCTATGTTCGATGGCGCGGTAGTAGTTTGAATAGTAATAATCTCGATCGTAGTTGAAGCTGGTATTGCGCGATAAGCGAGGATCCTCACCGGCATCCTGATTGCTACAACTCATATTGGCATCACCATCAGATACCACAACAACATAGGATTTCTGGCAACGGTATTTAATATTTGGGATGACAAAATTTTTGACGACTTCATAATAACGGCGCGTTGTCGGCGTACCTTGATAAGCCAGCATTTCATCTACTTTTTTACTGACATATTCCCAGTTTCGACCGGCAGAACCATCCGTAAAGCCTTCAGAATCCTTCATATC
>CAUSHT010000060.1:0-8467 GCA_963531275.1 uncultured Neisseria sp. | reverse complement strand
TTAACTACTGACACGCCGACGCTGGCAATGCTAGCGATGCTGCCGATAGAAACAGAAGATTTTGCTGCAGGAGCGCAGTAGTAAGAAGAGTAGGAAGCCTTAGGCGCAGGAGCGCAGTAAGAACTAACCAGGGGTCTAGTATAATACCCCCCGTAACAGTATGCCATAATAATTACTCCCAAAAGTTAATAAAATATTGGGTTGACGGAACGAGCAAATCCGCCCTTGCCCAATTATTATTTTAGTAATATTTTGCAAAATATTTACTCAAAAATATCAAACGGTAGAATTTACCGACAAAAGGACAGAAGCTCCCCTAATTTTAAATACCATTATCCTAACAATCATAAAAACATTAACATTGATTCACAATCTCTTAACCAATATAACTGCTTAATCCATCTAGTTAAAACCTATATTTTAACTATAGTTATAGTATATTATTAAAATATTGATAAATAGTTACATTATAGGTAGATAATATCGACTACTTACTCAAACACAGCCCTGTTTGTATTTTGTTCGATGCTAATAATGTGAATTTGTCGTACTTACACTATAATGACGCAGACACCTATTTAACAGCCATCAGAGGAGATACTCAACCATGCGTACTTTATTGACCGGAGCCAAAGGCCAGCTTGCCCGTTGTCTGCGCGACCGCCTGCCCGAAGATTGGGAACTGATTGCTACCGATTCGACTTCACTGGACATTACCGATACTGAAGCTGTGCATCATATGATCAAAAATTTCCAACCCGATGCCATCGTTAATGCCGCAGCTTACACTGCCGTCGATAAAGCAGAAGAAAACGCTGAAGCTGCTTTTGCCGTCAACGCAAGCGCTGTTCACAACTTAGCCGCAGCCGCCCGCGCCGCGCATGCCCGCTTTATCCATATTTCCACCGACTATGTATTCGACGGCGAAGGCAAACGCCCTTACCGCGAAACCGACTACACCAATCCGCGCAGCACTTATGGTCAATCCAAAGTAGCGGGCGAGCTTTTGGCTTTAGCCGCGCATCCGGAAAGTATTATTATTCGCACCTCATGGCTGTTTAGCGAATACGGCAACAATTTCGTCAAAACCATGTTGCGCCTTGCCAAAGAACGCGATTCCCTCTCCGTCGTTCACGACCAAACCGGCTGTCCGACTTATGCAGGCGATTTGGCACACGCCATTATCGAATTATTACAACAACCCACCTCCCCACGCGGCATCTTCCATTACTGTGGTAATAAATCGGCAACATGGTACGAATTTACCAAAGCCATCTTTCAGACGGCCCAACAATTAGACGACAGCTTCCGCATTCCGGAACTGAACGCAATCACCACCGATCAATACCCCCTGCCCGCTCCGCGTCCGGCATACAGCATTATGGATTGCTCACGCCTCGAAACCGAGTTTGGTATCAAACCGTCCGACTGGCAAAAAGCCCTGCGCGAAATTCTCCGCAAAATCGACTGATAAGCTGATCCATCTATATCAAGGCCGTCTGAAAACATATTTTCAGACGGCCTCTTTGTTTCTTTTATATCAAATGCTTTATCTATCCAGTCTGTCATTTGAAAAGTGCTACAATAGCCGTTTATTTTATTTTTCAGACGGCCTGACACTATGTGCAACCATCATCCCAAACATTCACACGACAACGACACCATCCGCATCCGCGGCGCGCGCACGCATAATTTGAAAAATGTCGATTTGGACATTCCGCGCCACAAGCTGGTAGTGGTAACGGGGCTGTCGGGCAGCGGCAAGTCGTCGCTGGCGTTTGACACGCTGTATGCCGAAGGGCAGCGGCGTTATGTTGAGAGTCTTTCCGCCTATGCGCGGCAGTTTTTGCAGATGATGGACAAACCCGATGTCGATTTGATCGAAGGCCTGTCGCCCGCGATTTCCATCGAGCAGAAATCCACCAGCCACAACCCGCGTTCCACCGTCGGCACGGTAACGGAAATCCACGATTACCTGCGCCTTTTGTACGCCCGCGTCGGCACGCCGTATTGCCCCGAACACAATCTGCCGCTTTCGAGCCAGACCGTGTCGCAGATGGTCGATGCCGTGTTGAAGCTGCCGGAAGACACGCGCGTGATGATTCTGGCGCCGGCGGTGCGCGAGCGTAAGGGCGAGTTTGTCGATTTCTTTGCCGACTTGCAGGCGCAGGGTTTTGCGCGGGTGCGCGTGGACGGCGAAGTCTATCAACTTGACGAAGTGCCGAAGCTGGAAAAAAACATCAAGCACAATATCGACGTGGTCATCGACCGTGTAAAAGTGAAGGCGGACATCAAGCAGCGGCTGGCGGAAAGTTTTGAAACCGCGCTGCGCCACGGCAACGAGCGCGCGCTGGCGATGGAAATGGACAGCGGCGAAGAACATTGGTTTTCCGCGCGTTTCGCCTGCCCCGTGTGTTCGTACAGCCTGCCCGAATTGGAGCCGCGCCTCTTTTCGTTCAACAACCCGATGGGTTCCTGCCCGACTTGCGACGGCTTGGGTAACACCAATTTCTTCGACCCCGAAAAAGTGGTCGCCCATCCCGAATTATCGCTGGCAACGGGCGCGATTGACGGCTGGGACAAGCGCAACCAGTTCTATTTCCAAATGATTCAGTCGCTGGCGCGGCATTACGGTTTCGACGTGCAGGCTGCTTGGGAAACGCTACCTGAAAAAGTGAAAAAAGTCGTGCTGCACGGCTCAGGCAAAGAAGTCATTGATTTCACTTACCTGTCCGAACGCGGCACTACCTTCAACCGCAGCCACGCCTTCGAGGGCATCATCCCCAATCTCGAACGCCGCTACCGCGAAACCGACAGCGAAACCGTGCGCGAAAAACTGCGCGAATACCAAAACCACCGCGCCTGCCCGAGCTGCGGCGGCGCACGTTTGCGCAAAGAAGCCCGCTACGTTTACGTCAGCGGCGAACCGCTGCACGAAGTTTCCGCCTGGCCGCTGACCAAAACCCACCAATTCTTTGAAACGCTGGATTTGGACGGCAACAAAAAACAAATCGCCGAAAAAATCCTCAAAGAAATCACCGAGCGGCTCGGCTTCCTGATTAACGTCGGGCTGGATTACCTGAATCTAAGCCGCTCCGCCGAAACCCTCTCCGGCGGCGAAGCCCAGCGCATCCGCCTCGCCAGCCAAATCGGCAGCGGCCTGACCGGCGTGATGTACGTTTTGGACGAACCCTCCATCGGCCTGCACCAGCGCGACAACGACCGCCTGCTCGCCACACTCAAACGCCTGCGCGATTTGGGCAACAGCGTGATTGTGGTCGAACACGACGAAGACGCCATCCGCGAAGCCGATTTCGTCGTCGATATGGGCCCCGGCGCGGGCGAACACGGCGGCAACGTACTGATTGCCGACACGCCCGAAAACGTCGCCAAATGCGAAAAATCCGTTACCGGACAATACCTCAGCGGCAAAAAATCCATTGCCGTGCCGTCTGAACGCACGCCCGTCAATCCCGACCGAATGCTCGTCCTCAAAGGCGCGCGCGGCAACAACCTCAAAAACGTAACCCTCGAACTGCCGCTCGGTTTGATTACCTGCATCACCGGCGTATCCGGCAGCGGCAAATCCACCCTGATTAACGACACCCTCGCCAAAATCACCGCCCGCGAACTCAACCGCGCCCAAGAAGAACCCGCCCCATACGACGACATCCGCGGCCTCGAACACCTCGACAAAGTCATCAACGTCGACCAATCCCCCATCGGCCGCACCCCGCGCTCCAACCCCGCCACCTACACCGGCCTGTTCACCCCCATCCGCGAACTCTTCGCCGGCGTCCCCCTCTCGCGCGAACGCGGCTACAACGTCGGCAGATTCTCCTTCAACGTCAAAGGCGGCCGCTGCGAAGCCTGCCAAGGCGACGGCGTGATCAAAGTCGAAATGCACTTCCTGCCCGACGTGTACGTCCCCTGCGAAGTCTGCCACGGCAAACGCTACAACCGCGAAACCCTCGAAATCCAATACAAAGGCAAAAACATCAGCCAAGTCCTCGACATGACCGTCGAAGAAGCCCGCGAATTTTTCGACGCCGTCCCCACCGTATCGCGCAAACTGCAAACCCTGATGGACGTAGGCCTAGGCTACATCCGCCTCGGCCAGTCCGCCACCACCCTCTCCGGCGGCGAAGCCCAACGCGTCAAACTCGCCTTGGAACTCTCCAAACGCGACACCGGCAGAACGCTCTATATCCTCGACGAACCCACCACCGGCCTGCACTTCGCCGACATCGCCCTGCTGCTGGAAGTGATAGGCCGTCTGAAAGGCAAAGGCAACTCGATTGTGATTATTGAACATAATCTTGACGTCATTAAAACTGCTGATTATATTGTGGATTTAGGACCGGAAGGCGGCGATGGAGGGGGAAGAATTATTGCTTCAGGTAGCCCTGAACAGGTGGCAAAGGTTAAGGGGAGTTATACTGGGAAGTATTTGAAAGTGGTTTTATAATTTCAATATTGATAAGGAAACATAAATGGAATTTAAGGATATCGAATTTGGCAAAGCATCAGGAGAAACAGAGGGATCTCGTTATCCAGAATTGCTAAAAAAAGCCTATTTAGATTATAAAAACATATACCAAGAAATTGAATCTGGTAACAATTTCCTTGTATTAGGTCATAAAGGATGCGGCAAATCAGCCATTGCAGAAAAACTACGTTTAGAAGCAAAAGAAAAACGAGTTTCTGTCATTAGATTGCAAGAATTCCCTTTTAAATCTTTTGGAAAGATTTTTTCAGGTCAAGCTGAACCAGAAGCCAAATACCCAACATCTTGGTCTTGGCTACTTCTATTGGCAATAATTGATGAACTAAGACATGATCATGGGGCAAGAGATGCAGTAAATATTGAGTACAATAAAGCTATTGATAAACTTGATGAGTTTGGACTTCTTTCATCATCAGATTTAAAAAGTGTTGCGGTAAAATCTAGTAAAAAAGAATTTAAAATTCAAATCCCTAAAATTTTAGAGTATTCTACCGCTGGTTCAACTCAAAGCAACTCATATGAAACAATTTTTACGGATTTAGTTTCTTTTTTAAAAGAATTAGTTATCAGTTATTCTACTGAGGGTGGTCTAATTCTAATAATTGATGGTTTAGATGATATTCTAACTTCTAGAGAAGTACAATATCAAGCTCTATCAGCACTAATTTTTGAAGCTGAGAAGCTTAATTTATTATTTTTTTCTAACAAAAAAAAAATTCATATCGTTATCCTTTGTCGAACTGAACTATATGAAAAACTACCAAACCCAAATAAAAATAAATTAAGAAAAGACTTTGGATTTGAATTAAACTGGTATCAAGATACTGATTATGCCGAAGGGTCTAACTTAGTAAAACTAGTAAACTTAAGAGCAAAATTATCTTTTAATAAAGAAATTGATATTTTTAAGAATTTTTTTCCTGATACTATTAAAGGAAAGCCATCTCTGCAATATTTACTAGAGATGACAAGACATACACCTCGAGACTTTATTAGCATGATGAACTGCTTAAAAGAAATTGAGACAAATGGAAAATTCACAGAAAACCTTATCATGCAAGGACTAAAAAGATATTCAATAGACTATTTTGAACCTGAGATACGTGATGAAATTGTTGGTTACATCGATATTCATGATTATGAAAGGTTCTATGAAATAATAAGCAAAATTAAACAAAGAGAATTTCCCTATAGTAAATTAAAAGAAATAAGTGAAGTTTCCAAATTAACTGAAGATAATCTGAAAAAGTTGATGAATGTTTTATACGATTGTGGGGCAATCGGAAATAAGTGGAGCAATGGAACATCTAATAGATATGAATTTAAATTTAGAAATAAAAATTCACACTTTAATTCTACTTATACAGTTGTTTTACACAAAGGATTATGGAAGGCATTAAATTTAATATAACTCCTTAGCAGACCGTAGCCTGTAAACCCACCCCCCCCCCGCGTGCGTGGCTGCGCCACACCCTACGCATAAATTTCAAATTCTTTGTGATTCATTTGTAGGGTGTGTGCGGTACGCACGCACGCGGTTATTCGATTGATGGCTTTCTGTTGTCAATTCCACTTAGTTAAAACTAACGCTTTCAGACGGCATAAGAAATGGCCGTCTGAAAATTGAAAATGTTCTATCTAAAACAACCACCTTGATTCACACAACAAAAAACGGATTCCAAATCATTGGAATCCGTTTTTCTGTAAAGCTTAGCCGAATTATTTGGCTTCTTCTTTAGCGTCTTCAGCAGCTTCTTTAGCATCTTCCGCTGCGTCTTTTGCTTCTTCTTTAGCCTCTTCAGCGGCATCTTTGGCTTCTTCGGCTTTTTCTTCAGGAGTTTCTGCAGCAGGAACGCCTTTCAAAGCGTCCAAAGAAGTTTTACAGGTTGCATCGCGTTGGTCTGCTGGCAGGTTTTTCAACGCTTCTTTGGTTTGTTCGAAAGATTTTTGCATCATGTCTTTGGTTGCGGCATCTACGTCTTTAGTTGCTTCGGCAAATGCTTTTTCATACTCATCACAAACGGCAGAAGAAGATGAGCCTGAACCGCCGCATGCTGACAGGGACAGGGCTGCCAACAAAGCCGCCAATAAAGCTGATGTTTTCATGTGTCTCTCACTTTTTTAAATTTAGGTTAAAGGATGTTATATGTTAATTCATTATATGAAGGTGTCAAGGGTTTTTGTTTAATTTAATCAAAAATATATCTTTAAAAGAGCCAGCCTATCTCAACATGATCAAGGCCGTCTGAAATTTCAGACGGCCTTAGCTTTTTTAAGTAATCCTTTTTTCAATGATTACGCCGCTTTACGGTGATAATGCCTGAGCGCGTGCTCTTTACGTCGTCCGCTTGAAAAGGCAGATACGCGTTTCAGATAACCGATCACTCGGGTGCCGTAGTCGATGTCGTGGCTGCCGCAGGCGGAACAGGCGTGCAGGGTGCGTTTGTCGATATGGCCGCATTCGTTGCAGATGGTGATGCGCACGTTCACGCAGAAGTAGTTACAGCCCGTTTGCGCGGCGATGTCCAAGAGCGAGCGGTAGCCGGATTTGGGCAGGGCTTCGTCAAGGTTCAGGTGCAGCGCGGAACCGCCGTCGAGCCAGTCCACCAGTTCTTTGCCGTGCAGCAGGAATTTGTCGAGCGCGTTGATTTCTTCGTCTTCGACGACGTAGAAATAGGAGTTGTAGCATTCGCGGCTGACTTGGTAGCCGTCGGCTTTGTCCCATTTGGCGTTTTTCACGCCGAGGTTTTCGGCGGGGACGAACTCGGTGTTGAACTTCACGCCGTAGTGTTTGCTGGCGGCTTGGTTGGCTTCGAATATGGTTTTCAGACGGCCTTGGACGAAGTTGATGTAGTCGTCGTTGTAGCCGACTTTGATGCCTTGCGATTCGGCGGCTTCCGCCATGCCGTTGATGCCGATGGTGAGGAACTGTTTGTCCAGCGTGATGAAGCCTGCATCGTAAACGGGCAGCATTCCGGCGGCTTGGTATTCTTCCATCAGTTTGCGGTAGGCGTATTGGTATTTGTGGATTTTGGCCACTTCGGCGGCAAGGTCGCGCCCGTCTTGCTCCAGCCGGTTCATGTTGATGGTGATGACGTTGATGGAACCGGTCGCCACGCCGCCCGCGCCGAGTGTGTAACTGAAGGTGCGGTCTTCGATGGCGTTGCGCAGACGGCAGCAGGAAGCCAAGGAGTCGGGGTTGTCGGAAAGATAGACGAAGAAGGAATTGCCTTCCGCCAATTCTTTTGCCATTTCGTCGGCGAACACGGTGTCTTTGCATTTGCCGCCGTCGGTCAGCATCGCAGCGGTTACAACAGGGAAGGTTAAAATGGCTTTGGTGCGCTCTTGGTTAAACCATTTGAGGAAGAAGTTTTGCAGCTTCGCCACGCTCGCCCACACCGGTTTGCTGAAATCGGGGAAGACGAAATCGCCGAACATCGCGTCAAAATAGTATTGATCGTAAACGGAAATATTCCAGAATACGCTTTGGTAGCCGCGCGCGGCAGCAGGCTGGTTGATGCTGTACACCACCTGCTGCATATGGTTGGCGATTTCTTTGGCATGGGTTTCCAAATAATCGTCGCCGTAGTCTTTGCGGGCAAAGTAGTCGAAATAAGTCAAAAATTCCACCGTCGCCACCGCGCCGGCAAACTGCGCGCTGATGGCAAACACGAGGTTGATAAATGAGCCGCAAAACGATGCCAGATGTTGCGGCGCTTTGGATTCGCCGCCGAGTTTGCTTAAGCCGTCGAGCAGGAAAGGATACAGCGTAACCGACACACAATAAGGCTTGAGGCTGGTTTCGTCGTGCACATAAATCTCGTGCGCCTCAATCTGGCGGATGTATTCGTCGGCAACGGATTGGTCGAAAATTTCGGCGATTTTGCGCGACACTTGGGCGCGGTTAATCTGCACGAAAAAGTCTTTCATGATTTCCGCTTCCATCGTGGCGATGTTTTT
>CAUSHT010000059.1:0-8682 GCA_963531275.1 uncultured Neisseria sp. | reverse complement strand
TTCCATCACGGCGGCGATGGCGGTGTTGAACTGCTGGCGGCGGCCGTAGTCGTCGCTGACTTTGGCGATGGTGGAATGCAGTTTGTGGCGCAGGTCTTTGAGTTCTTTGGATAAGCCGTCTTGGTTTCCTGCGAACGCTTTGACTGCTTCGCCTTGTTTCAGGTATTCGTAAACGGTACGCCACAGACGGCGCAGGAAGCGGTGTGCGCCTTCGACGCCGCTGTCGCTCCATTCGAGGGACTGTTCGGGCGGTGCGGCGAACATCATGAACAGGCGGGCGGTGTCTGCGCCGTAGGCGTTAATCAGCTCTTGCGGATCGACGCCGTTGTTTTTGGATTTGGACATTTTTTCCGTGCCGCTGATGACGACGGGCAGTCCGTCGGCTTTCAGAACGGCGGAAACGGGGCGGCCTTTGTCGTCGAAAGTCAGCTCGACATCGGCAGGGTTGATCCAGTCTTTGCCGCCTTTGTCGTTTTCGCGGTAGTAGGTTTCGCAGACGACCATGCCTTGCGTGAGCAGGCGTTCGAACGGTTCGTCCACGCTGACCAAGCCTTCGTCGCGCATCAGTTTGGTAAAGAAACGCGCGTACAAGAGGTGCAAAATGGCGTGTTCGATACCGCCGATGTATTGGTCGACCGCGCCCCAGTATTTCGCGGCTTCAGTCGATACCATGCCTTCTGCGAACTTGGGCGACATGTAGCGGAAGAAATACCAGCTCGATTCCATGAAGGTGTCCATGGTGTCGGTTTCGCGTTTCGCCGCGCCGCCGCAGCATGGGCAGGTGGTTTCGTAAAACTCGGGCATTTTTGCCAGCGGCGAACCCATGCCGTCGGGTACGACGTTTTCAGGCAGGACGACCGGCAGTTGGTCGGCAGGGACGGGGACGTCGCCGCATTTTTCGCAATGGACGATGGGAATCGGGCAGCCCCAGTAGCGTTGGCGCGAAATACCCCAGTCGCGCAGGCGGTATTGGGTTTTCGGTTCGCCTGCGTCTTGGCTTTGCAGCTTGGCGGCGATGGCGTCGAATGCCGTCTGAAAATTCATGCCGTCCAAGTCGCCGCTGTTGACCAATACGCCGTTTTCTTTGTCGCCGTACCATTCTTGCCATTGGTTTGCGTCGAATGCGTTGTCGCCGACGGCAATGACTTGTTTTTTCGGCAGATTGTATTTGGTGGCGAACTCAAAATCGCGTTCGTCGTGCGCCGGAACCGCCATCACTGCGCCGTCGCCGTAGCCCCACAATACATAGTTGGCAATCCACACTTCCAGCTTGTCGCCGTTGAGCGGATTGACGACGTAGCGGCCGGTCGGCACGCCTTTTTTCTCCATCGTCGCCATATCGGCTTCGGCAACCGAGCCGGCTTTGCATTCGGCGATAAATGCCTGCAATTCGGGTTTGTCGGCGGCTGCGGCGGTTGCCAGCGGATGTTCGGCGGCAACGGCAACATAAGTCGCGCCCATCAGCGTGTCGGGGCGGGTGGTATAAACTTGCAGGAATTTCGCGTAATCGCCTTCCAAACCTTGTTTGCTGTCGTCTGAAACGGCGAAGCGCACGGTCATACCGCGAGATTTGCCGATCCAGTTGCGCTGCATGGTTTTGACTTGTTCCGGCCAGTGTTCCAGCTTGTCTAAATCGTTGAGCAGCTCTTCGGCGTAATCCGTGATTTTGAAGTAATACATCGGGATTTCGCGTTTTTCGATCAACGCGCCCGAACGCCAGCCGCGTCCGTCGATGACTTGCTCGTTGGCAAGGACGGTTTGGTCGACCGGGTCCCAGTTTACCGTGCCGTTTTTGCGGTAGACGATGCCTTTTTCAAACAGCTTGGTAAACAGCCATTGTTCCCAGCGGTAGTATTCGGGTTTGCAGGTGGCGACTTCGCGTTCCCAGTCAATCGCAAAACCCAGGCTTTTGAGCTGGGTTTTCATGTATTCGATGTTGTCGTAGGTCCAAGCGGCGGGGGCGACGTTGTTTTTCATCGCCGCATTTTCCGCCGGCATGCCGAACGCGTCCCACCCCATAGGCTGCATGACGTTGAAGCCGTTTAAGCGTTTGAAGCGGCTCAATACGTCGCCGATGGTGTAGTTGCGCACATGCCCCATGTGCAGCTTGCCGCTGGGGTAGGGGAACATGGAGAGGCAGTAGTATTTGGGTTTGGAAGCGTCTTCGGAGACGTTGAAAATACGCTCGTCGTCCCATTTTTTCTGCGCCGCAGGCTCGATGGCGGCGGGTTGGTAATGTTCTTGCATGGTCATTCTGTTTTTCGCTTGAAAACGTTGGAAAAAATAAAGATGGGATTATAGCAGGTTGTCGGGCCTGTCGGTTTGACAAAGGCCGTCTGAATGTTTGGATGTTGGAAAAGCACAATTTCAGACGGCCTTAAAAATACTGACTTGAGTTTTTGATACTCGCCCACATATCCCACCCAGTTTGAATTCATTCTTAACACTATCAAAATTATGAGCAATAAAGATTTTTACGAAACCCTTGGTGTTGCCCGCAGCGCTAGCGACGATGAAATCAAAAAAGCCTACCGCAAGCTGGCAATGAAATACCATCCCGACCGCAATCCTGACAACAAAGAAGCGGAAGAAAAATTTAAAGAAGTCCAAAAAGCTTACGACACCTTGTCCGACAAAGAAAAACGCACCATGTACGACCAATACGGCCATGCCGCGTTCGAACAGGGCGCAGGTGCGGGCGGATTCGGTGGCTTTGGCGGTTTTGGCGGCCAAGGCGGATTCGGTGGCGCGCAAGGCTTCGATTTTTCCGATATTTTCAGCCAAATGTTCGGCGGTGGCGGCAGCGCAGGCGGCCGTCAGCCGGATTACAGCGGTGCGGACTTGCAGGTCGGCATAGAGATTTCGCTTGAAGAAGCCGCCAAAGGCGTGAAAAAACGCATCAACATTCCGACTTACGAAGAATGTGATGTCTGCCACGGCTCAGGTGCCAAACCGGGCACATCCGCATCGACTTGTTCGACCTGTCACGGCTCAGGTACGGTACACGTCCGCCAAGCCATTTTCCAAATGCAGCAGACTTGTCCGACTTGTCACGGTACAGGCAAAGAAATCAAAGATCCTTGCGTCAAATGCCGTGGCGAAGGCCGCACCAAAACCAGCAAAACGGTTGAAGTCAACATTCCGGCAGGCATCGACGACGGCCAACGCATCCGCTTGAGCGGCGAGGGCGAGCCGGGTCAACACGGCGCACCGGCAGGCGATTTGTACGTCAATGTTCGCGTAAGACAGCACAAAATCTTCGAGCGCAACGGCTTGGACCTGCATTGCGAACTGCCGATCAGCTTTGCCATTGCCGCATTGGGCGGCGAAGTCGAAGTGCCGACTTTGGACGGCAAAGTCAAACTGCACATTCCGAAAGAAACGCAAACCGGCCGCCGCATGCGCGTGAAAGGCAAAGGCATTAAGTCCCTGCGCTCCAGCTCGACCGGCGATTTGTACTGCCACATTTTGGTTGAAACTCCGGTCAACCTGACCGATCGTCAGAAAGAGTTGTTGGAAGAATTTGAAAAAATCTCCTCCGGTCTCAATCTCAGCCAAACCCCACGCAAAAAATCGTTTTGGGAAAAAGTAGGTGAAAAAGTAGGCGATTTGTTCTCCGATAATTAATCGCTGTGAAAAAGGCCGTCTGAAACCTGCTTGAATGAGGTTTCAGACGGCCTTTTGTTTTTCTTTTTGTTGCTTCAAGCCATGGTTTGCCTTACAATTCGCGCTTTACTCTTACGGGAGTAGCCATTCGGCGCAATGCCGAAACCGTTGTCAACATAATCGGCTTGTGCGGCCGTGGCAGCGGTATCTTCTCTGCTTTATCGGAAGACAGGCAAGACGTAAGCGTTGTCCATACCCTTGCGGGCGGTATGCACAGCGCTTTTTGTTTGCCCGCTTTTCGGTTGAGTATCTTAAATCATGGAAGCTTTTTTCTCTTCGACGCTGGGCGTTGCCATTGCCGAAATCGGCGATAAAACGCAATTGCTCGCGCTCTTTTTGGCAGCACGTTTTGCCCACAAAAACGCGATTGTTGCCGGTATCTTTGTTGCAACCCTGTTGAACCATCTCGTTTCAGCCGCACTCGGTGTCTGGCTGGCATCCGCTATTTCGCCCGAAGTCATGAAATGGGTGGTCGGCGGCAGCTTTATTGCGGTCGGATTATGGCTGCTGCTGCCGGACAAAGACGAAGACCCTGACAGCAAGTGGCTGAAATACGGCGCATTTACAGCGACGGTCGTCCTGTTTTTCTTGGCGGAAATCGGCGATAAAACGCAAATTGCGACGGTTCTTTTGGCGGCAAAATACCAATCTATCCTGCTGGTCGTGGTCGGCAGTATTGCCGGTTTGATGATTGCTTCTGTGCCTGCCGTGTATTTGGGCGAAATGCTGATGCGCAAAATTCCGGCCAAAGCAGTGCGCATTGCCGCATGTATCTTGTTCTGCTTGCTGGGTATTTTGACCCTGCTTGGCGACGGTATCATGTTGAAGGCCGTCTGAAATGTGGGACCTTGTTTTTGAACACAAAGACTTTGTGGTCATCAATAAGCCTTGCGGTGTATCGGTGCACAGCGAATCGGAAGGGGATGTTTGCCTGACTGCTTCGCTGGCGCAGCAGCTCGGTGTTGAGCGCGTGTGGCTGGTTCACCGTTTGGACAAAGCCACCAGCGGCCTGTTGCTGTTTACGTTAAACCGCGACAGCGCGGCCGCTTTGTCGGCGCAGTTTGCCGAGAAAACCGTGCGTAAAACTTATTTGGCACTCGGTACGCACAAGCCTGCGAAAAAGCAGGGTTGGGTGAAAGGCGGTATGGCGCGTTCGCGGCGCGGTACATGGAAGCTGACGCGTGATGAGGATAATTTTGCCGTTACCCGTTTCAGCAGCCAAAACTTGAAGCCCGGTTTGCGCCTGTTTGTATTGCAACCGTTTACCGGCAAAACCCATCAACTGCGCGTGGCCATGAAAAGCATAGGCAGTCCGATTTTGGGCGATACGCTGTATGGCGGCGATGAGGCGGAACATCTGTTTCTGCACGCTTGGCGTTTGGTTTTCGACTATTATGGCGAGCATTTTGATATTCGGGTTGCGCCTGATAAAACATGGCCGTCTGAAATCGATTTGTCGGCGTGTTTGGGTTCGGATGAATCCGAATAGAAGTAGTGAAATTTTTGTATGTATTAAAAAAGGCCGTCTGAAAATTGTTCAGACGGCCTTTTGATTGTTTCAAGTTTACATTTCCAATTCGCTCAAGCCCGGCAAATCGGCAAAACAGCGGTCATGCGTGATTTGGCAGAAGTTATCCAGATAGCCTTTGTTGGCGTCTTCCGTACGAATAGCTGCATAAAGTTTGCTCTGCAGGCCGTCTGAAGTGATTTTGCGGTGGACGACGTAGCCTTTTTCCAAATACGGCATGACCGTCCAGTAGGGCAGGGCGGCGATGCCGCGTTTGCTGGCAACCAATTGAATAATGGCGATGGTCAACTCGCTATGGCGGCGCGGCGGATTAATGCCTTTGGGCAGCAGCACTTTTTTGGGCAAATCCAGCATTTCGTCGGGGACGGGATAAGTAATTAGTGTTTCGTCGATAAAGTCTTCGGCTTCCCAAACGTCTTTGTCGGCAAGCGGGTGGTCTTCTGCGCAGATGCCAACCATTTCATAGGCAAACAGAGGACGGTAGCTGATACCGTTGAGCGGCTCGGCTTCGGAAACGATGGCAAGGTCGGCGCGGTGTTGCAGCAGCAACCCGACCGGATCGGCTTGGAAACCGGAAACGATGTCCAATTCAACTTGCGGCCATAAGGGGCGGAACTCGCCCATGGCAGGCATCAGCCAGTCAAAGCAGGTGTGGCATTCGACGGCAAGCCTGAGTTCGCCCGCTTCGCCTTCGATAATCCGTACCAGATCACGTTCGGCGGCGGCAACCTGCGGCAACAGTTCGCGCGCCAGTTGCAATAGGCGCATACCGGCCGGAGTGAAGCGCAAAGGCGTGGATTTGCGTTCAAACAACGGCGTTTCGTAATAATTTTCCAAGGCGCGGATTTGGTGCGACAGGGCGGATTGGGTCAGGAAAACCCGTTTGGCGGCAAGGGAAACGCTGCCGGTTTCTTCTAAAGCCAGCAAGGTTTTGAGATGACGCAATTCGATAATAGAGTCCATGTGTTTTCAGACGGCCTGTGGGTAAGGTGGGGTATATTAAAATAATTCATGATGATGTGCAAATGATTAATGTTGGGAATGATTGCTGAAATCGGAATGTAAGAATTTGAGGCATAAACAGATTTTGCGGTTAGAATGCGAAGCTGTTTTTGAAGATAGATATAAGGAGCGGAATATGGCTTTACGCCGCGAAATTCTGGCTTGGTGCGATGAGACATTGCAGGTCGGGCTGTTTAAGGACTATGCGCCCAACGGTTTGCAGGTCGAAGGCAAAGAAGAAATTGCCAAAATCGCCACTTCGGTTACCGCCAGCAAAGCTGCAATCGATTTTGCCGTAGGGCAGGGGGCGGATATGCTTTTGGTTCACCACGGCATGTTTTGGAAAAGCGAGCCTGTCACGATTACCGGTTGGAAAAAAGCACGCATTGAAACCTTGCTGCAACACCAAATCAATATGGCGGGCTACCACCTGCCGCTGGATGCGCACCCGCAACTAGGCAATAACGTGCAGTTGGCCGAGAAACTCGATTGGGTGCTCGAAAAACAATTCGGCGAGCAAAATCTGTTGAATACAGGCCGTCTGAAAACCACGCAAACATTGGCGCAGTTGTCTGAACGCATTGAGGCTGTATTCGGCCGTAAGCCGACCGTTATCGGTGATTTTGAACGCGAAATCAAACGTATTGCCTGGTGCAGCGGCGGTGCACAGGGATTTTTTCAGACGGCCGTAGACGAAGGTGTCGATGCGTATCTGACCGGTGAAATTTCCGAAGCGCAATATCATCTTGCCAATGAAACAGGTGTGGCATTTATCAGCGCAGGCCACCACGCGACAGAACGTTACGGCGTACGCGCCTTAGGCGATGCCGTGGCTGAAAAATTCGGTATCGAAGTGGTTCACTTTGATGAAAACAATCCTGCTTGAGTATTGAGAAATATCATAAAACTTTACCTTATTTTAAATAATGCTTTGAGTATTACAACAAACTAGGTAGAATTACGCTGTTTAATGGCTCGGTATTCCCAAAATTTTAGGACGACTGAATAATGGATAATCAAGAAATCAACAACGGTCGCCGCCGTTTTCTGACACTGGCTACATGCGGTGCAGGCGGTGTGGCGGCTCTGGGCGTAGCTACGCCTTTCGTGGCCAGCTTCTTCCCATCGGAGAAAGCTAAGGCTGCCGGTGCTGCTGTCGAAGTAGATGTCAGCAAAATCGAAGCAGGACAAATGCTGACTGCCGAATGGCAGGGCAAACCGATTTGGCTGGTCAACCGCACAGATCAACAGCTCAAAGACTTGAAAAGTTTGGATGGCGCAGTTGTCGATCCTAATTCCGAAGTGGATCAGCAACCGGAATACGCTAAAAACGAGACCCGTTCGATCAAGCCGAACCTCCTCGTTGCTATCGGTATCTGTACCCACCTGGGTTGCTCTCCGACTTACCGTCCCGATATTGCTCCCGCCGACTTGGGCGCAGACTGGAAAGGCGGTTTCTTCTGCCCTTGCCACGGTTCGAAATTCGACATTGCAGGCCGAGTATACAAAGGTGTTCCTGCACCGACCAACTTGGTTGTACCGCCTTACAAATATCTGAGCGATACGACTGTTTTGGTGGGCGAAGACTAAAAATAAGGAACGATAATTATGGCAAACCAAACCAATAGCAAAGCAAAAGCATTGTTAGGCTGGATGGACGATCGCTTCCCTCTGTCTAAAATGTGGAATGAGCATTTGGCTCAATACTATGCGCCGAAGAACTTCAACTTCTGGTATTACTTCGGCTCTTTGGCTCTGCTCGTCCTGGTAATTCAAATCGTCAGCGGTATTTTCCTGACCATGAACTACAAACCGGACGGCAACCTTAACGCCTACCATCTGCCTGCTGCCTTTACCGCAGTAGAGTACATCATGCGCGACGTGTCCGGCGGCTGGATTATCCGCTACATGCACTCCACCGGCGCATCTTTCTTCTTCATTGTCGTTTATCTGCACATGTTCCGTGGTCTGATTTACGGTTCATACAAAAAACCTCGTGAATTGGTGTGGATTTTCGGTTCCCTGATTTTCTTGGCATTGATGGCAGAAGCCTTTATGGGTTACCTGCTGCCTTGGGGTCAAATGTCCTTCTGGGGTGCGCAGGTAATTATTAACCTGTTCTCCGCCATCCCTGTTATCGGTCCTGATTTGTCCACTTGGATCCGCGGTGACTTCAACGTTTCCGACGTTACTCTGAACCGCTTCTTCGCCCTGCACGTTATCGCTGTACCTCTGGTATTGCTCGGCTTGGTTGTGGCACACATCATCGCCCTGCACGAAGTGGGTTCTAACAACCCTGATGGCGTTGAAATCAAGAAAAACAAAGATGAAAACGGTATTCCACGCGATGGTATCCCATTCCATCCTTACTACACCGTTAAAGACATCTTGGGTGTTGTTGTATTCCTGATTGTCTTCTGTTCTGTGTTGTTCTTTGCACCTGAAGGCGGCGGCTACTTCTTGGAAGCGCCAAACTTCGATGCAGC
>CAUSHT010000058.1:0-8702 GCA_963531275.1 uncultured Neisseria sp. | reverse complement strand
AGAATGTTTTTCAAGCCTTTGCCTTCGGCTGCTTGACGGAATACTTGCGGCCAGTTGGTTTTGGTAACCCAATAGATTTCAGTTTTGACGGCACGCATGGCAGCCGCCCAATGTTTCAAACGCTCGACATCGTTTGCCCAAGAAACACCCATTTCACGGTAATAATCGAAAACCGGCGGCTCTTCCATCGGCAAGGCGTCGGCTTTTTTCAATTTCGCTAAAATATTTTCGCGCGCGCTCATGCTTTACCTCCGGTACGTTCCAACAGGAAAGATGCAATATGTTTCGGACGTGGCATATTGGGTTCGTCTTTGGCAATTTTGCCACCGATATTCATCATGCAACCGCAATCCGCGCTGATGATTTCAGTTGCGCCTGTTTCTTTCAGGGCTGCGACTTTGTCGGTTACCATCGCGCCGGAAATATCAGCTTGTTTCACAGAGAATGTACCGCCAAAACCGCAGCACTCGCTTTCATGGTCGTGAACGATACGTTCAACATTTTCCATGCCGTCAATCAACTGCCAGCCTGACAAATGGACATTCATCTCACGACGCGCGGCGCAGGAAGTATGAACAGCCACTTTAACCGGCTCGCCCTTATCTTCAGGTTTGTAACCAATCGCCAGCAGGAAGTGGGTAAATTCAATGATACGGTTGGCGCAATCAATGGCTTTTTGCTCGTACTCGGTGCCTTTGAACAAAGTCGGCCAGTGGTGTTTCATCATGCCACCGCAAGAACCAGAAGGAACGACAATTGGCCAATTTTCAGGGAATAAATCCAGTTGCGCTTTGGCAACATCAAAGGCTTCTTTAGGATGGCCTGACGAATAGGCCGGTTGACCGCAGCAGCTTTGCTCCATCGGATAATGGATACGGATGCCCTGTTGTTCGATTAAAGTGATGGCATCCATGCCTGCTTCCGGCATGAAAAGGTCGAGAACGCAAGTACCGAAGAAATAAGCATCGGTTGGCTTGCTGTCGAATACGGTGATTTGTGGTGGTTTGATTGCGCTCATTTTTTTGGAACGGGACAACCCGTTTTCTTGTGTAAAAATAAGATGGGTACTTTAAGTAATTGCTTGTAATGGGTCAAGTCTAATTTTAAAAAATAATATTAAAAAAGCATGACAAACCAGACAAACACCTTTTCCTTATTGACTTGATAATATAAACAATAACTACTATCAATAATGAATTTTATGGATTCATTTTTTAATAAATGACGTTCGAACACTCCCTTTCTCTTCAAATCAGAATAACTATCTCTTTATCGAATCTTGATTTACATCAGAAGTCATGAATTTAATCGCTATGACACGTTTTTAGACGAAACAAGCAATCCGCTATGCTGTACATATGTTTCAGACGGCCATATTGGAATAAAAAAATGTCTAAGATAATAAAAATAAAAGTTTTTCTCACAAGACTCAGGCCGTCTGAAAGATAAGTTCGTCAAATGGCCAGCTCAACCCTACTTTTAATCAAAATCAAACACTTGAAAAATCATCGCTCCTAACCTTGAAAACCCTATGCACACTCAAGCACTTCCAGTATCATTGAGACAGTTTCTTGACGCAAAATTACAGTCTTAGCCGCCCACAATCGGCATGAATTTGCAAAAGAAGTGAAACCAAGCTTCAAAACAATTTCACCTTAACTTCGGAGTAGGCATTATGTTGACCCAGACTCAACAGGTTGATTTGACCTTGCATCACCTTAAAGAACGCACCCTATCGATTTATACCCCCGAACAGCGTGCAAGCATCGAGGCATCTGAAGACTGGAAACAGTTTGACAGACGACTTGAGGAACACTTCCCAAAACTGATGCACGAGCTGGACAATGTTTACAACAACAACGAAGCCGTCCTCCCCATGCTGGAGCAATTGATTGCCCAAGCATGGCAAAGCTATTCCCAACGCAACTCATCCTTAAAAGACATCGATATTGCGCGCGAAAACGATCCTGACTGGATTTTGTCCAACAAACAGGTTGGCGGCGTGTGCTACGTCGATTTGTTCGCAAGTGATCTGCAAGGCTTGAAAGCCAAAATCCCTTATTTCCAAGAATTGGGGCTGACCTATCTGCACCTGATGCCCCTGTTTAAATGCCCTGAAGGCAAAAGCGACGGCGGCTATGCAGTCAGCAGCTACCGCGATGTCAATCCGGCACTGGGTACAATAGACGACTTGCGCGATGTCATTGCCGCCCTGCACGAAGCAGGTATTTCCGCCGTTGTCGATTTCATCTTTAACCACACTTCTAACGAACACGAATGGGCGAAAGGCTGCGCCACCGGCAATCCGCTTTACGACAATTTCTACTATATTTTCCCCGACCGCTGGATGCCCGACCAATACGACCGCACCCTGCGTGAAATCTTCCCCGATCAACACCCGGGCGGCTTCTCGCAACTGGAAGACGGACGCTGGGTATGGACGACATTCAACTCCTTCCAGTGGGACTTGAATTACAGCAATCCTTGGGTATTCCGTGCCATGGCAGGCGAAATGATGTTCCTTGCCAACTTGGGCGTTGATATTCTGCGCATGGACGCCGTTGCCTTTATTTGGAAGCAAATGGGCACAAGCTGCGAAAACCTGCCTCAGGCACACGCTCTGATTCGCGCGTTTAACTCTGTAATGCGTATCGCAGCGCCAGCCGTATTCTTCAAATCCGAAGCCATCGTCCATCCTGACCAAGTTGTCCAATACATCGGTCAAGACGAATGCCAAATCGGCTACAACCCGTTGCAAATGGCATTGTTATGGAACACCCTCGCCACACGCGAAGTCAACCTGCTCCATCAAGCGCTGACCTACCGCCACAACCTGCCCGACCACACAGCATGGGTCAACTACGTCCGCAGCCATGACGACATCGGCTGGACGTTCGCCGACGAAGACGCATCGCAATTCGGCATCCACGGCTACGACCACCGACAATTCCTCAACCGCTTCTTCGTCAACCATTTTGACGGCAGCTTCGCGCGCGGTGTACCGTTCCAATACAACCCAAGCACAGGCGACTGCCGTGTCAGCGGTACAGCCGCGGCATTGGTCGGCTTGGCTCAAAATGACCCGTATGCCGTTGACCGCATCAAACTTTTGTACAGTATCGCTTTAAGTACTGGCGGCCTACCGCTGATTTACCTAGGCGACGAAGTCGGTACGCTCAATGACGACGACTGGTCGCAAGACAGCAATAAGAGCGACGACAGCCGCTGGGCACACCGTCCTCGTTACAATGAGGAGTTGTACAAGCAACGTCATGACAGCTCGACTACTGCCGGTCAAATCTTCCAAGGTTTGCGCCATATGATTTCCATCCGCCAAAGCAATCCGCGCTTTAATGGCGGCAGGTTGATCACCTTCAATACCAACAACAAACACATCATCGGCTATATGCGCAACAACGCGCTTTTGGCATTCGGCAACTTCAGCGAACATGCGCAAACCATCAGTGCGCACACCCTGCAGGCCATGCCGTTTAAAGCGCACGATTTGATCAGCGGTCAAACCGTTTCTCTGAATCAGGATTTGGTACTGCAACCCTATCAAGTCATGTGGCTTGAAATTGCATAAGCTGAATTTTTTATACATCATTCAAGGCCGTCTGAACAAATCAGCGTTCAGACGGCCTTTTAAGGCATAAGATGTATTTTGTATTTTGGACAGTTTCGCTTAGAATGCACGCTTTAATACTAAATGACACACTTAAGTCAGGAGTAAAAATCCATGTTGAAAAAATTCGTACTCGGCACCATCGCTACAGTAGTTTTGGCTGCTTGCGGCGGAGAAGGCAGCAACTCAGCTTCTTCTGCTCCAGCGCAATCCGGTGCGGCCTCCGGTTCACTGATTGAGCGTATCAACAACAAAGGTACCATCACTGTCGGTACTGAAGGTACTTACGCACCATTCACCTACCACGACAAAGATGGCAAATTGACCGGCTACGATGTCGAAGTAACCCGCGCAGTTGCCGACAAACTGGGCATCAAAGTTGAATTTAAAGAAACACAATGGGACTCCATGATGGCAGGTTTGAAAGCCGGCCGTTTTGACGTGGTTGCCAACCAAGTCGGCCTGACCAGCCCTGAGCGTCAAGCGACTTTTGACAAATCCGAGCCTTACAGCTGGAGCGGTGCCGTATTGGTTGCCCGTAAAGACAGCAACATCAAATCCATCGACGACATCAAAGGCGTAAAAACCGCACAATCCCTGACCAGCAACTATGGCGAAAAAGCCAAAGCTGCGGGCGCAGAACTCGTACCGGTAGATGGCTTGGCACAATCTCTGACCCTGATTGAACAAAAACGTGCCGACGCAACCCTGAACGACGAATTGGCGGTATTGGACTACCTGAAGAAAAACCCAAATGCCGGCGTACAAATCGTTTGGTCTGCCCCTGCTGACGAAAAAGTCGGCTCCAGCTTGATTGTCAATAAAGGCAATGATGAAGCATTGGCCAAATTCAGCACAGCCATGACTGAACTGAAAGCCGACGGCACGCTGAAAAAACTGGGCGAACAATTCTTCGGAAAAGACATCAGTGTTAAATAATTTCCTTGCCTCTCTGCCGTTTATGACGGAAACACGCGCTGATATGCTCATCAGCGCGTTTTGGCCTATGGTCAAAGCCGGCTTCGCAGTATCTTTGCCTTTGGCGATCGCTTCTTTCGTTATCGGCATGATTATTGCCGTAGCCGTTGCTTTGGTGCGAATCATGCCCTCCGGCGGCATTTTCCAAAAATGCTTGCTGAAGCTGGTGGAATTTTATATTTCCGTCATTCGCGGTACGCCGCTATTGGTGCAGTTGGTCATCGTATTCTATGGTTTGCCTTCTGTCGGCATCTATATCGACCCGATTCCTGCCGCCATCATCGGCTTTTCGCTCAATGTTGGCGCATACGCTTCCGAAACCATACGCGCGGCAATTTTGTCCGTACCTAAAGGCCAATGGGAAGCCGGTTTCTCCATCGGTATGACCTATATGCAGACTTTCCGCCGCATTGTCGCGCCACAGGCATTCCGCGTTGCCGTACCGCCTTTGAGCAATGAATTTATCGGCTTGTTCAAAAATACCTCGCTTGCCGCCGTGGTAACGGTAACCGAGCTTTTCCGTGTTGCCCAAGAGACAGCAAATCGTACTTATGACTTTTTACCGGTTTATATCGAAGCTGCATTGGTTTATTGGTGTTTCTGCAAAGTGCTGTTTTTGATTCAGGCGCGTTTGGAAAAACGTTTCGACCGCTATGTCGCCAAATAGGGAGTTGTCATGATTAAAATCCGCAATATCCATAAGACCTTTGGCGAAAATACCATCTTGCGCGGCATCGATTTGGATGTCGGCAAAGGACAAGTGGTCGTTATCCTAGGCCCTTCCGGCTCAGGCAAAACCACGTTTTTACGCTGTTTAAACGCTTTGGAAATGTCTGAACAAGGTCAGATCGAGTTTGACAATGCTCAGCCGTTAAGCATCGATTTTTCCAAAAAACCAAGCAAACACGATATTTTGGCACTGCGCCGCAAATCCGGCATGGTATTCCAACAATACAACCTCTTTCCGCACAAAACCGCGTTGGAAAACGTCATGGAAGGGCCGGTTGCCGTACAAGGCAAGCCTGTCGCTAAAGCGCGTGAAGAGGCTGTCAAATTGCTTGAAAAAGTCGGCTTGGGCGATAAGATTGACCTCTACCCCTACCAGCTTTCCGGCGGTCAACAGCAGCGCGTCGGCATTGCCCGCGCATTGGCGATTCAGCCTGAACTGATGCTGTTTGACGAACCGACTTCCGCGCTCGACCCTGAATTGGTACAAGATGTTTTGGATACCATGAAGGAATTGGCACAAGAAGGCTGGACCATGGTTGTCGTTACGCATGAAATCAAATTCGCCTTGGAAGTGGCAACCACCGTTGTCGTGATGGACGGCGGCGTTATTGTCGAACAAGGCAGCCCGCAAGATTTGTTCAACCATCCCAAACATGAGCGGACACAAAAATTTCTGCGCCAAATACGTGCGGACAATGCCGATCTTCAAATTTAATTGAAACAACAGACAATTTGAAAGTATTTCCGGCTGTCATTTCATAAAGGCCGTCTGAATAAGTGAAATAGAAATCGTTGATTTCGTTTTCATACTTGTTCAGACGGCCTTTTATATGTCTTTTCAGGTAAAATAACGCCTTTCGTTTTACTTACCCCCTTGCCTGCCATCATGATAGAAATTAAAAAACTCACCCTACAACGCGGTTTGAAAGTCCTGCTCGATAAAGCCGATGCCGTAATCAACCCCGGTCAACGCGTTGGTTTAATCGGTAAAAACGGTACGGGAAAATCCAGCCTGTTTGCGCTGATAAAAGGTGAAATCACGCAAGATGGCGGCGAAATCCTTATTCCCAAAACATGGCGTCTGGCTTCCGTCTCTCAAGAAACGCCTGATTTAGATATTTCCGCTTTAGACTACGTTTTGCAAGGTGATGCCGAATTGCAGGCTTTTCAGACGGCCTTAGCCCAAGCAGAAGCGCAAAACGACGGCATGAAGCAAGCCGAATATCACGCCAAACTTGAAGAAATCGATGCCTATACCGCTCCGGCACGCGCCGCCAAACTGCTTAACGGCTTGGGTTTTGCACAAGAAGAACATACTCGTCCCGTCAAATCTTTTTCCGGTGGCTGGCGTATGCGCCTCAACCTTGCCCAAGCGCTGATTTGTCGTGCCGATTTGCTGCTTTTAGACGAACCGACCAACCACTTGGATTTAGAAACCGTGTTGTGGCTGGAAAACCATCTCGCTTCCCTACCCTGTACGCAAATCATCATCTCCCATGACCGCGACTTCTTGAATGCTACCACAACGCAAACCATCGAGCTGTCGCAACAAAAACTGACCCAATACGGCGGCAATTACGATTTCTACCAAGCCGAACGCGCCCAACGTCTGGCGCAACAACAAGCCGCTTACGTCAAACAGCAGGCACAAATCAAACATCTGCAATCCTTTATCGACCGTTTCAAAGCCAAAGCCACAAAGGCCGTACAAGCCCAAAGCCGCATGAAGGCATTAGCCAAACTCGAGCGCATCGCCCCTGCGCATTTGGATAGTGAGTTTTCCTTTGAGTTTGCCAATCCGACCCATCTGCCCAACCCATTATTAAAACTCGACCATGCCGACTTAGGTTATGGCGACAATACCGTTTTGCACGATATCACCTTGTCTTTGGAAAGCGGCGCACGTTACGGCCTGTTAGGTGTTAACGGCAGCGGTAAATCTACATTTATCAAAGCATTGGCAGGAAAAATCGATTTACTTTCCGGCAACATCGTACGCTCCGAAAAGCTCAATATCGGCTATTTTGCCCAACACCAACTGGACACATTGCGCGCCGATCAAAGTCCGGTTTGGCATATCCAGCAGCTTTCGCCCGAAGTCCGCGAACAGGAAATCCGCAACTTTTTAGGCGGTTTCAACTTTGTCGGCGATATGGCGGTTCAAAAGACCGAGCCTTTTTCGGGTGGTGAAAAAGCGCGGCTCGCCCTTGCCATGATTATCTGGCAAAAACCTAATCTGCTGCTGCTTGACGAACCGACCAACCACCTAGACTTGGATATGCGCCACGCCCTAACACTTGCCCTGCAAAGTTTCCAGGGCGCATTGATTGTTGTTTCGCACGACCGCAGCCTGCTTGAAGCGACTACCGACAGCTTCCTATTGATTGACAAAGGCCGTCTGAACAACTTCGATGGCGATTTGAACGACTACCGTCAATGGCGGTTGGCACAAGAAAACTCCGTAGCGACCCCCGCCGCTTCTGCACAAAGCCAAAGCCGTAAGGACACCAAGCGCATAGAAGCACAAATCCGTCAGGAAAAAGCCAAACGCAGCAAACCGATTCAGCAGAAAATCAACAAAGCCGAAAAAGAAATCGCACGATTGACTGATATTCAGACGGCCTGTGAAGCATTTTTGGCACAAGAATTTGCTTATTCAGAAGAAAATAAACCCAAATTGCAAGAGACACTCGCACAATTAACAGAAACTAAAGTAAAATTAACGCAACTGGAAGAAAACTGGCTGCAATGGCAGGAAGAGCTTGAGCAAATCCAAGTGGATGTCGAAGCCGAGTTTTCCCAATAAAAATAGAGCCATCAGGCCGTCTGAAATAAAACACAATACGGAAAAACATGACTTCAACCATCAAACAAGCCGGATACTTCCTCGTATCCTCTTTCGTCTTGGGCATTTCTCTTCACGCTGTCGCCGCAGTTTATTCCTGCGGCAACGGCAGCTATACTTCCGAACCCAAATCCTCCTGCGCACAGGCCGAATTGCCTAAAATCAGCGGCCATCAAGGCAGCGGTTACCACCTCAACATCCGCAGCCTCAATGCCTCCGATGACCGTGCAAGTGCAAAGCCTAAGAAAAAGGCACGCGCGGGAAAATCCGATAAACAAGAGAAAAAAGCCGACAAACCGAGCAAAAACAAAAACAGTGCAAAAGCTAAAAAACAGCAGCCCATGCCGTCTGAACAAGAATAAAATGCTCAACTGCAACGAATCAGCCCTACCTGAATCATGAAAAAATATCTGCTTACCCTATCCCTGCTGCCGCTTGCCGTTTTTAACAGCCAAGCCCACGCCGCAAAAATCTACACCTGTGAAGTCAACGGCTCGATTGTCTATACCTCGCGTCCAAGCGGCA
>CAUSHT010000057.1:0-8876 GCA_963531275.1 uncultured Neisseria sp. | reverse complement strand
ATGAAGAGCCGACGGTTTTATCCGTACGCAGAGGCTCGATGGCGGCAGTTACTGCCTCGCGTGCTTCGCGGATTGCCGTCCATTTTTTCACCAATTCGGCTTCGGCTTTTTCATTGATAGATGGGAACTCATGCCATGTGTGGAAGAGGACGCTGTCTTCTTCGCCGCCACCGATGATGTCCCATGCTTCCTCACCGGTAAAGCACAAAATCGGAGCAATCAGCAGAACCAAACTGCGTGTGATGTGATACAGGGCGGTTTGCGCGCTGCGGCGTGCATGGCTGTTTGCTTTGGTGGTGTAGAGGCGGTCTTTCAGGATGTCGAGGTAGAACGCACCCAAATCTTCCGAGCAGAAAGAAACAATGTCTTTTACGGCAAAATGGAAGGCATAGCGCGGATAGTAATCGCCTGCCAGACGCTCTTGCAGCTGACGTGCCAATACCACGGCGTAGCGGTCGATTTCCACCATGTCTGCCTGTTGCACGGCATCTTCAATAGGATTGAAGTCGCTGAGGTTGGCAAACAGGAAGCTCAAGGTATTGCGGATACGGCGGTAGCTTTCGGTTACGCGTTTGAGGATTTCTTTGGAAATCGCCAATTCGCCGCTGTAATCGGTGGATGCCGCCCACAGACGCAGGATGTCTGCGCCGAATTCATTGTAAACTTCTTGCGGTGCAACGACGTTGCCGATGGATTTCGACATTTTGCGGCCGTTTTGGTCAACCACGAAACCGTGGGTCAGCAGCTGTTTGTATGGCGCGCGACCCATTGATGAGGCGCAACCGGTCAACATAGACGATTGGAACCAGCCGCGGTGTTGGTCGCTGCCTTCGAGGTACAAGTCAGCCGGCCATTCCAATTCTTCGCGTTGTTTCAAAACGGAATAATGTGTCGAGCCTGAGTCGAACCATACGTCCATCGTGTCGGAAAGTTTGTCGTAATTTTCGCAATCTTCCGCGCTCAAGAGTTCGCTCTTATCAAGAGAGAACCATGCTTCGATGCCTTTTCCTTCGATTTTTTGGGCAACTTTTTCCAACAACTCGGCAGAGTTCGGATGCAACTCACCGGTTTCTTTGTGAACAAAGAAAGTCATCGGCGTGCCCCAGTAACGTTGGCGTGAAACCACCCAGTCAGGACGGCCTTCAATCATGGCTTCCAAACGCGCACGACCCCATGATGGGAAAAATTCGGTGTCATCAACGGCTTTGATGGCTTTATCACGCAAGGTTTTACCGTCTTTTCCAGCTTTATCCATACCGACAAACCATTGGCCGGTCGCACGGTAAATCAACGGCGTTTTATGGCGCCAGCAGTGTGCGTAGCTGTGTTCGATTTTGCTGCTTGCCAAGAGGTTGCCGGTTTCTTCCAGCCATTGCAAGATAACAGGGTTGGCTTCCCAAACGCGCATACCAGCGACACGAGGTGTTTCGCTGATGTACTTGCCTTCGGCATTTACAGGGTTGTAAAGCTCGATACCGTATTTATTGCAGACGGCGTAGTCTTCCAGACCGTGCGCAGGCGCAGTATGCACCAAGCCGGTACCGGCATCGGTGGTAACGTGGTCGCCGTTGAGCATGGGAATATCGCGTTCGAGGAACGGATGATTCATGTGCAGGTTTTCCAGCTTGTCGCCGGTAGTTTCGGCAAGAATAGCAATGCCGTCTGAAAAACCGTAACGTTTGAGCGCGTCTTCTGCCAAATCTTTGGCCAACACCAATTTGCCTTTAGGCGTATCAATCAGTTGATACACCACATCTGCGCCAGCTGAAACAGCTTGGCTCGCAGGCAAAGTCCAAGGCGTAGTCGTCCAGATAACGGCAAACGCTTTGCCTTCGATACTTGCCAAACCGAATGCGGCGGCAAGCGCAGCGGTGTCTTTAAACGGATAGGCAACGTCAATCGCAGGCGATACTTTGTCTTTATATTCCACTTCGGCTTCGGCCAATGAAGAGCCGCAGTCCAAACAGAATTGAACCGGTTTCGCGCCGCGGTAGAGATAGCCGGATTTGTAGATTTCGCCGAGCATACGCACGGTATCGGCTTCGGTTTTGAAATCCATGGTCAGATAAGGATTGTCCCAGTCGCCCAACACGCCCAAACGGATAAAGTCTTTTTTCTGGCGGGCAATCTGTTCGGCGGCATATTCTCGGCACAATTCGCGGAAACGGGCTTTAGGCATGTCTTTGCCGTGCAGTTTTTCTACCATCACTTCGATAGGCAAACCGTGGCAGTCCCAACCCGGTACATAAGGCGCGTCAAAACCGGCTTGGGTTTTGCTGCGGATAATGATGTCTTTGAGAATTTTATTGACGGCATGACCGATGTGGATGTCGCCGTTGGCATACGGAGGACCGTCGTGCAGAATGAATTTCGGACGGCCTTTGGCGATTTCGCGCAGTTTTTGGTAGCGTTTTTGCTCGTACCAGCTTTTCAGCCATGCAGGCTCGCGCTTGGCAAGATTGCCGCGCATTGGAAACGGGCTCTCGAGCAGGTTTACGGTTTTACTGTAATCGGTCATTTTTTGATCTCTATTGTTGCGGTATTTCGGTTTCAGACGGCCTGATTGCTCATTTTGAAAAGAACAGGCCGTCTGAAAAAATTCAAAGGACTTATTGTAGCCCAATTGTCTTGATTTTATAAGCTTCTAGACGCGTTTCTATGCTTCCCAAACCCTCGCATCTTCCATATCTTGCAAAATTTGGGTTTTCAATGCTTCGATACTCTCAAATTTTTTCTCGTCACGCAGTTTGTGCAGGAAGCGGACGAAGATGCGTTGGCCGTACAAATCGCCGTTGAAATCGAACAGATGGACTTCCAGCTTTTGCGAGCGGTTGTTGCTGACAGTGGGGTTAAAACCAAAACTGGCAACGCCTCGGCGCGTGCCGAATGTGCCGTCTGCTTCAACAACAAATACTCCGCTTAACGCATAATGATACGGAGGAAGCTGGACATTGGCGGTAGGCGCATTGATGGTGCGGCCGAGTTTTTGTCCGTGTTTGACCTTTCCACTTAAGACGTAATCATGGCCCAACAGTCTTTTGGCGTATTCCAACTTGCCGTCTGAAAGGGCTTGGCGGACGGCGGTACTGCTGGTGCGGATGTCTTCAACGATAACGGACGGTGTGCACTCGGTTTGCATATCGGGCTGTTGTGCCAAAAGTTCGAAACAGCCTTCCCGACCCGCACCGAAACGGAAATCATCGCCAATCAGCAGATAACGCGTATTGAGCGTTTTTCGCAAAAGCCGGTCGATAAACACTTGTGCGCTCATCTCGGAGAAAGTTTGGTTAAAGCGCAAAACCCAAACGGCATCCACACAGCCGGTTTCACGCAAAAGGCGCAATTTGGTACGCAGCGGACTGATGCGGTAAGGCAGCTTTTTCCCGGCTTTACGCGCAAAAAACTCTTTGGGCTGAGGCTCAAAAATAACAACGACAACAGGCAGACCGCGCCGGTCTGCCTCTCGTTTGAGTTTTTGCAGGATATGTTTGTGCCCGAGGTGTACGCCGTCGAAGTTGCCGATGGTTACGGCGGCTCCTTGCGGAAATTGGGGCGGGTGTCGCTGTCCAAGCCAGATGTTCATGGGTGGTGGGTAGTGTGTTTGAATAGGCGGCTATTGTAAACGTTATTGCCGTTTCAATAAACCTTAGGCCGTCTGAAACCAATAAATATATGCTTTCAGACGGCCCTGAGGTTTGTTAATGCTTTACCACCACCAAGGATAACGGCCAAACGGATAACCCCAATCGTCGTAATAGCGATAGTAGCGGGCTTCGCGCAGCTGTTCTTGGGAAATATAGTTTTGCCATGCCATTTTGTAGCAGGCTTGGAACATCGGGTCGGAAACTTTGTCGATATATTTGAGGCGGAAGGCTTTTTGTTCCGCAGTTGCTACACCGGGTTTGCCTTCTTCTTCAAATTTGCGGCGGATCAGCGCGGCTGTTTCCTGATCGCATTGGGCGGCAAGATTGACTTGAAGATCCTGCTCATAGCGTTTCTGCGCTTGGGCGCGTGCGGCTTTTTGCTCGGGCGTGGTGGCGCAGGCGGCCAGCAATGCAACGGCGCCAAACAATAAGGTCAGACGGATAGGATTCATCGGATGTTTCCTTATGTTTATATCTTTCTATTAATGTACGCCCTCATTGTGTAATGGGCAAGTGTGGCAACTTGGGAACACTTTAGATTATTTGTTCTTATCGGCAGACAGTTGCATATAAAATACACCCTGTATGAATGTTTAACTCCAAACCCACTCAATGAACGCTGACAAACCGCCCCACTCCTACCGATTGCGCCACCACAGGCAACACACGCCGCCGTTTTGGCAGGCTGACCGCCCGTATCTGCACGAGCACAATATTTCCGATGCCCGTTTCAGACGGCTGGGCTACATCATGGCCTTTCTTGCCGGTGCGATTAATGCCGGCGGTTACTTCGCATTCTCACGTTATACCTCCCACGTTACCGGCTCAATGTCGCTGTTGGCAGATGTTTTGTATCTTCAAGAGTGGAGTGTGGCCATTATTGCCACAATCAGCGTGTTGTGTTTTGTTGCCGGAGCCGCGCATTCGGGCTGGGTCATTTTGTGGACGCAGCAAATGCGTTTCCGTGGCAGCTTTGGATTTTCCATGTGGCTGGAAGCAGTTTATCTGTTGATATTCGGTTGGTTCGGTATTGCTGCGATGGAATGGGATTTTGGCGGCTCTGATTTTATTATGCCGTCTTTGGCATTGTTTTTATTGTGTTTTATTATGGGTATGCACAATACGGTTATCACGCTTCTTTCCGGCGGCGCCATCCGCTCCACCCACATGACCGGCACGGCGACCGACTTGGGCATTGAAATTTCACGCGCACTTTATTACTCCAAACAGCATCATCCGCGCCTGCCGCACGTCCGCGTCAACAAACCGAAAATGTGGCTTTTAAGCGGCTTGATGCTGTCGTTTTTGCTGGGCGGCATCGTTGGCGTATGGGGTTATCATTTGGTCGGCCATCATTTCGCCCTGCCCGTCTCCGCCGTTTTGTTCATACTGGGCGCAGGCTCGGTGGGATACGATGTCAAAGTCAGATTGAAATGGGCATTTGTCAGCTGGTATCGCCGTAAAAAGAAAAAACGGAAGAAATCGTAAAGAAACCTGCTTTTTATCTGGCGACAAAGCAGCCAAACGGTCAGAAAAATGCAGAAATGTTTCAGTATTATGTTAACTGGCAAATATTTGCGTAATATCGGGTTAAACCCATTCTTTTGCGTTTCGGATATTCGGTATCATTAATTCGTAATGACCCACGCGGTTTTTATTCATTTTTTCAGACGGCCCGTGCCGTCATCTAAAAAGAGGATACGACATGAAATTCTTGAAACCCCTGACTGTTATTGCTACTGCCATTCCTTTGGCACTTACCGGCTGTGTGACCGATCCTGCTACCGGTCAACAATCCGCCAGCAAAACCGCTATGTACGGTTTGGGCGGTGCGGCTGTTTGCGGCATCGTTGGTGCGCTGACCCATGGCGGTAAAGGCGCGCGCAACTCCGCATTGGTTTGCGGTGCAGTAGGTGCGGGTATCGGCGGTTACATGGACTACCAAGAGAAAAAACTGCGTCAAAGCCTGGCCAACACCAACATCGAAGTTGAACGTCAAGGCAACCAAATCAAACTGGTTATGCCTGAAAACGTAACCTTCGCTACCGGCAGCGCTGCCCTGAGCGGCCATGCTCAAAGTGCCTTGTCTGCCGCTGCGCAAACTTTGGTTCAATATCCTGACACGACTTTGACCATCAACGGCCACACCGACAACACCGGTAACGACGCCATCAACGAGCCATTGTCTCGCAACCGCGCCGAATCTGTTGCCATCTTCCTGCAATCCCGTGGCGTAAGCAGCACCCGTTTGAGCACTTTCGGTTACGGCTCCCGTCAACCCATCGCCTCCAACGCTACTGTTGAAGGCCGCGCACAAAACCGCCGCGTTGAAATCTTGATCAACCCTGACCAACGCGCCATTGATGCCGCTAAAAAACAAATGTAATCAGACATCTGTCCGATTCCCATACTTAAGGCCGTCTGAAATTTCAGACGGCCTTTTTCTTTGTAGATTTTGTTTGCAATTTCTCCTCCTCAATTCAATCCATCATAAAATTTATTCCTTTATTAACAAGACTTTTCAATTTTTTCTTTAAAAAAACTGTATTAATACTCTAATTTTTACACTAACTTAGAGTATAATTCCTAAAATTTTAAAAACACGCCTCATGCCGTCTGAAAAACGGCGGCGAAAAACACACTTATTTATATACACATCAGCCCGTTATCCAATCCATTTCATAGGATTTCAGACGGCACCATCCAGAATCTATGAAGGAGCATCCATGCAAAACAACTTTGACCCATTGATTATCCGTGGCAAATCACTGATTCCCGTCGTACAAGGCGGTATGGGTGTAGGCGTTTCCGCATCAAAACTCTCCAGCGCGGTTGCGCGCGAAAACGGCGTAGGTACCATCGCCAGCGTCGATTTGCGCCACTTGCACGAAGATTTGCTGGCCGAATCAAAAATCGACTCCAGCGAAGAAAAATACACCCGCCTGAACTGCATCGCGCTTGACCGTGAAATCAAAAAAGCCAAAGCCGATTCAGAAGGCAAAGGCATGATTGCCGTCAACGTCATGAAAGCCGTCAAAGACCATGCTGCCTACGTCCGTCAGGCCTGCGAATCCGGCGCAGACGCGATTGTGATGGGTGCAGGTTTACCTTTGGATCTGCCAGAAATGGCAGAGGGCTACCACAAAGATGTCGCCCTTTTCCCTATTTTGTCCGAATCACGCGGTATCAACATCGTTTTGAAACGTTGGATGAAAAAAGGCATCTTGCCCGATGCCATCATTATCGAACACCCTGCCCACGCAGCCGGCCACTTGGGTGCGGCAACCGTTGACGGCGTGAACGATGCCAAATTCGAGTTCAAACGCGTTATTGAAGAAACGTTTGAAGTATTCAAAAACTTGGGCTTGGAAAGCGAAAAAATCCCGTTGATACTCGCCGGCGGCATGGCAAACTTTGAAAAAGTCAAAACAGCCTTGAAAAACTGGGGCGCGTCCGCCGTCCAAATCGGTACCGCGTTTGCCGTGACCGAAGAAGGCGATGCCCACATCAACTTCAAGAAAACACTGACCGGTGCGGAAACCGAACAAGTGGTTGAATTCATGTCTGTTGCCGGTTTGCCTGCTCGCGGCGTGCGCACCAAATTCCTCGACAGCTACATCAAACGCGAAGCCAAATTGCAAGCCAATGCCAAAAACGATCCGCGCCGTTGCACCCAAGGCCTGAACTGCCTGACCAGCTGCGGCTTGCGCGACGGTTTGGCCAAAGCCGGCCAATTCTGTATCGACATCCAACTTTCCGCAGCATTCCGCGGCGAAGTTGATAAAGGCCTGTTTTTCCGCGGCAAAGACCCGCTGCCGTTTGGCAACGCCATCCGTACGGTTCAAGAAACCATTCATTATCTCTTGAACGGTTCCCTGCCCGCCGTCCCTGCCAAATAAACGCATCAACACTCAAAAGGCCGTCTGAAAAACATTTAAACCCTGTTTTCAGACGGCCTTTTTGTCCCAATCCATCTAAAAAATGCTAAGATTATTGCCTTAATTTATCAGCAGAAACATCATGAACCCATTATTGAACCATCTCAAACCCTATCCTTTCGCCCGCCTGCGTGAAGCCATGCAAGGCATTGATGCACCCGAAGGCATGACGCCCATTCATCTGCAAATCGGCGAGCCGAAACACCCGACGCCCAAAGTCATCACCGACGCACTGACCGCCTCCCTGCACGAACTGGAAAAATATCCGCTGACCGCAGGCCTGCCCGAACTGCGCCAAGCCTGCGCCGAATGGGTTGCCCGCCGTTATGATGGTTTGAGCCTCAATCCCGACAATGAAATCCTGCCGGTATTGGGCAGCCGGGAAGCTTTGTTCTCTTTTATCCAAACCGTTTTAAATCCGGCTTCAGACGGCCCTAAACCGGTCGTTATCAGCCCCAATCCGTTCTATCAAATTTACGAAGGTGCGACTATTTTGGGCGGCGGCGAAATCCATTTTGCCAACTGTCCGGCACCCAGCTTCAATCCCGATTGGAGCAGCCTGCCCGAAAACGTATGGCAACGCACCAAAGTCCTGATTGTCTGCTCGCCCAACAATCCGAGCGGCAGCGTCCTGCAATTGGAAGACTGGAAAGAAATTTTTGATTTGCAAGACAAATACGGCTTCGTTATTGCCTCTGACGAATGCTATTCCGAAATCTATTTTGACGGCAACAAACCAATCGGCGGCCTGCAGGCTGCGGCGCAATTAGGACGCGGCACGCGCAACATTATTATGTTTACCAGCCTGTCCAAACGCTCCAATGTCCCCGGTTTGCGTTCCGGCTTTGTCGCAGGCGATGCCGAGTTACTCAAAAACTTCCTGCTCTACCGCACCTACCACGGCAGCGCAATGAGCATTCCCGTCCAACGCGCCAGCATTGCCGCTTGGAACGATGAAGAACACGTCATTGACAACCGCCGCCTCTACCAAGAAAAATTCGACCGCGTCATCCCTATTTTGCAACAGGCATTCGATGTCAAACTGCCTGACGCATCGTTCTACATTTGGCTGAAAGTTCCCGATGGCGACGACTTGGCATTTACGCGCAACCTGTGGCAGAAAGCCGCGATCCAAGTGTTGCCCGGCCGCTTCCTCGCCCGCAATACCGAACAAGGCAATCCGGGCGAAGGCTACGTCCGCATCGCTCTGGTTGCCGATGTGGAAAGCTGCGTCAAAGCGGCTGAAACCATGGTTGCTTTATACCGCCGATAAAACAAAGGCCGTCTGAAATTT
>CAUSHT010000056.1:0-8914 GCA_963531275.1 uncultured Neisseria sp. | reverse complement strand
TCTCCATCCTCAAGCGTTTGAACTACTATATTGAAGACATCCAAATCGCCAAACGCGTGGAGGCGGGCAAATACGGCAAGTTTTTTATTGTTCCCTTGCAGGTATTCAACGACAGCCAAGTCCGCATCCATTGCGACTTTTCTAGCGTCCGCAGCTTCCTGCTCCATGTTTTGGCCTCCTTTGCCGCGCACGTGCCTGCCGATGCCAACCTCATCATCAAGCATCATCCGATGGACCGCGGCTTTATCGACTACTCGCGCGACATCAAACGCTTTATCAAAAAACACCCCAAACTCAAAGGACGTATCACTTACGTCCATGATGTTCCCCTGCCCGTTTTCCTGCGCCACGGCCTCGGCATGGTTACCATCAACAGCACCAGCGGCCTGTCCGGCTTGATCCACAACATGCCTGTCAAAGTACTCGGCCGCGCCCATTACGACATTCCCGGCATAACCGACCAAAATACCTTGGCAGAGTTTTGGAATCATCCGACGCCGCCCGATAGAGACCTGTTCCATGCCTACCGTATGTACCACCTCAACGTAACCCAAATTAACGGCAACTTCTACAGCCAGGTGTTTTTCCCCGACAAAAAAACCTCCGACTCTTCCGAACCGACAACCTGACTTAGCGAAAGAAAGTTCAGGCCGTCTGAAAAACATTTCAGACGGCCTGAAGCAATCAATACCTTAGTTACCACCATGTAAATAAAACACAAAAAACTGCATTTATCATTAACAATAAATTACAAAAACAGTATAATGACCGAGCTGTCATGAAAGCATACCGACTCAGCCTGAGGCCTTAGTAACACGCAAAATATGGATGTACTCCCAGGCAAAACAAGATAACAAGCCAAGCATCCTAAAGATAAGCCAGCAAGGCAATACACTCTGCAAAACTATGCCGAGCAATATTTTTACAAAGCCCTCAACCGGTATCGCCGCCCATATGCCGCAGCATCCGTCTTCCACTTTATATCCGCCCGCAAACCATGACCGCCGCTCCTGATATCCTCTACCGTCAAGCCGCCGCCCTTTTGGAACAATCCAATACCGCCCAAGCCCTGCCCCTGCTGCAACAGGCCGCAGAGCAGGGATATACGGAAGCTGCTTTCGTATTGGGCGACCATCTGCTGCAAAACGGTCATCCGGAGCAGGCACTTCCATGGCTGGAAGCCGCCGCGACCCAACGCCATCCCAAGGCACTCTTTATCCTGCTGCAACAACGCGAACACAACGGCACCCCGACCGGACAGCTTCTTAACGAATACGCCTGGCTGGGTGAGCAAGATCACCTCGAAGCCCAATTAATCCTCATGCGTTACCACGCGCAACGCAACGATCCACAATCCCTCTACTGGGCGGAGCTTGCCGCCGCCCGATATGCCGCGCCTGCGTATTACCATCTGGCACGTCATCATCAACGCCAAGGCGACGTTGAAACAGCCATCGAACAATACGAAAAAGCGGCCGCACTCGGCGTAACTGCCGCCTGCTGGCAACTCGGTCAAATCTACTTCTATGGCACAGGTGTCAGCCCCAACCACGCACAAGCCGAACAATACCTCGAACAAGCCGCGCAAACCGGCCACATCGCCGCACAAACCCTACTGGCCGACCTTCTTGCCACCCAACGCAAACCCGAAGCCTTAGAATGGTATCGTCGTGCCGCCGACAAGGAGCAAGCGGATGCACAGGTTAAGCTGGCCCAATACGCCCTGACCGGCGAACTTTCCGAACGCGATCCGTTCCAAGCGGCGCGCTATGCCAAAGCCGCTGCCGAGAAAGACCATCCCGAAGCCCTGAAAATCATGGGCGACCTCTACCGCTACGGCCTCGGCATCAAAGCCGACAACCATATCGCTCATGATTACTACCACCGTGCCGCCGCGCTGGGTTCTGCCGCCGCAGCACAAAAACTCATCAGCGACGCCGCGCTGTACCATCCGCAACAATACGAACAAATCAAAACAGCCGCCCTGCAACAACAACAAACCGAAACCATCTACCGTTTGGCGGAAACACAAGCCCACGCTATCGGCCGTCCCACCGACTACAATGCCGCACGCAAGAATTACATGGAAGCTGCCGAGTTCCACCATAAAAACGCGGCGGCAGCCTTAGGCCGCATCTACCATTACGGCCTCGGCACGACGCAAGACCCTCTGGCGGCCGCCCACTGGTACGCCATCGCTGCCGAACAAAACCACCCTTCCGCCCAATACCACCTCGCCTGTTTTTACTATCACGGACAAGGTGTAAGCTGCCATGTTCCGACCGCCTGCTACTGGCTGCAGGCCGCCATCAGCAACGGCCACACTTCGGCCGAATCATTAACATCCCTATTAGAACAATGGCGCCACGAAGTGCACCATGCCATCGGGCAAAAGGCCGTCTGAAAATATTTACACTCGCATTTTTTGACAATCTTTAACTATTCCCCTAATATTTGCCAGTTATTTTTCACGGACACGTCATTGTTTTCATTTCTTTCTGAAAACGCCTTGTCCGCGCATCAATACCATGACACTCGGCGGATAACGCCAAGCGTTGAAACACACTACATCCGGAACAAAAACGGATGCTCGAAAAAACATTTCTAGGAGGTGAAACAACATGGAATGGGAATTCAACAGTTATTACACACTGATTGCCGCCACGCTCGTGTTGCTGGTTGGTAAATTTCTAGTTCAAAAAATCAAATTCTTAAGAGACTTCAATATTCCCGAGCCGGTCGCCGGCGGTTTGATTGCCGCTATCGTCCTGTTCGCCCTGCACGAAGCCTACGGCGTCAGCTTCAAATTTGAAAAACCGCTGCAAGATGCATTCATGCTTATCTTCTTTACATCCATCGGTTTGAGTGCCGACTTCTCCCGTTTGAAAGCGGGCGGTTTGCCTTTGGTTATCTTTACCGCCGTGGTGGGTGCATTCATCATCGTCCAAAACTTCGTCGGTGTCGGCTTGGCGAGCGCATTGGGCTTGGATCCGCTGATTGGCCTGATTACCGGTTCTATTACCCTGACCGGCGGTCACGGTACCGCCGGCGCATGGGGTCCTGACTTTGAAAGCAAATTCGGCCTGACCGGAGCAACCGGCTTGGGTATGGCTTCTGCAACATTCGGCCTGGTATTCGGCGGTTTGATCGGTGGTCCTGTTGCACGCCGTCTGATCAACAAAATGGGCCGTAAACCTGTCGTCAAAACTGCCAAATCCAACGACAACGATGCTACCGACGACATCTTCGAACAAGCACAGCGCACCCGCCTGATTACTGCCGAGTCTGCTGTCGAAACCCTGGCTATGTTTGCCGGCTGTTTGGCATTTGCCGAAATCGTGGACAGCTACGACAAAGCCTTCTTCGACTTGCCTAAATTCGTATGGTGTCTGTTTGCAGGCGTGGTCATCCGTAACGTCCTGACTGCAGCCTTCAAAGTCAATATGTTTGACCGCGCCATTGACGTATTCGGTAACGCCTCCCTGTCCCTCTTCCTGTCTATGGCTCTTCTGAACCTGAAACTGTGGGAATTGACCGGTCTGGCAGGCCCTGTGACCATCATCTTGGCTGTACAAACCGTCGTGATGATTCTGTACGCAACCTTCGTTACCTACGTCTTCATGGGTCGCGACTACGACTCTGCCGTATTGGCAGCCGGCCACTGCGGCTTCGGTTTGGGTGCCACCCCGACCGCCGTTGCCAACATGCAGTCCATTACCCAAACTTTCGGCCCGTCTCACAAAGCCTTCTTGATTGTGCCTATGGTCGGTGCGTTCTTCGTTGACTTGCTCAACGCCGCCATCCTCTCCGGCTTCATCAGCGTCATCAAAGGCTGATACGTCTGACATAGAAAAGCACTTGCCGCATTTACTTGCTGCAAGTGCTTTTGTTATGATAAGCACGTCAGGCCGTCTGAAAGGCCGTCATCTTCAGGAGTACCCATGTACAAAAAAACCGCTTCCGTATTGATTTTAAGCACAATTCTTCTTGCCGCATGCAGCAAAGAAGAGCCGAAAGCCGCGCTTGATTGCGCCCAACCGGCCACACTGCAAAACATCCGTACCACCATCGAAGACACCCTCAAACAACAAGCGCGCTCCTTTGCCCGCAATGACAACCGCCAATTCGTCGATGCCGACAAAATCATCGCCGCCGGCCTCGAATTAGAAACCCTGCTTGAAGACCCCAAAGAAACCGAAGACAACGGCAAAGCCATCTGCCGCGCCAACCTCAAAATCCGCATTCCTGATACCATCCTCAAAACAGCCATAGACAACAGCCCGCTGATTTACGGCAACACCCCGTTGTCCGACATGCTTGAACAAAAACTGATGGGCAGCAACCTGACTTTTGAAAACAACACGTTCAGCACCACCCTGCTCTACACCCCCGATAAAGACGGCAAACCGGTTCTCGAAGACAACACCCTGAGCACCACGGCCCAAACCCTTTCCGCCACCCTGCTGCCCTACGGCGTGAAAAGCATCGTCATGATAGACGGCAAACCTGTATCCAAAGAGCAGGCCATCAAGCTGCTGCAAAACCAAAATACGGAAGAGCCGCCGACTGTTAATCCGCAAGACATCCTCGAAAACAACGCCGCCAGCCAAGCCGTTGGCTTGACCGATGATGACGATAATTCAGACTACGAAGTCCTGCGTCCTGACCATCAAACTCCGCGCAACGAGCCGCCCGGCCTCAGTCAAAGCGAACTCGACAACGCGCGCGCGCAAAACCGTCAGGCAGACGGCGAGATTAACGACCTCTGGGGCGGCATGGACAGCGATGTCAAACAACAAATCCTCGGCGAACAACGCGCCTGGATTCAAAGCAAAAAACTCAACTGCCAACAAGCCGCCGCCTCCGCAGACAGCGCCGCACAAGCAGAATACCTGCGCCTGCAGTGTGAAACTCGCATGACCCGCGAACGTACGCAATACTTGCGCGGCTATTCCATCAACTAAAACCGATAAGGCCGTCTGAACATTCAGACGGCCTACAAGAAAGCACATCACATCATGCAATACCGAATCCACCGTGAAGGCGATGCCCAAAACACGCCATCTTCAGCCTCTACACCCGTCGACAACTGGGAGCGCAATACCCTGCGCGAAGTCCTCCTCGCCGCCTACCAAGAACAGCGCCGCGCCCGCATTTGGCGCAATATCTGGCGCGGCGTTGCCGTCCTCATCTTTCTCAGCCTGATCTTCGGCCTCGCGGAAGAAGAAAGAAAAACCACGAGCATCCGCACCAGCAGCGAACACACCGCCGTTATCGACCTGACCGGCGAAATCGGCAACGACATCGACGACCAAGTCAAAATCCTGCGCGACAGTATGGAAGCCGCCTATAACAACGGCAACGCCAAGGCCATCATCATCCGCGCCAACAGCCCCGGCGGTTCGCCTGTCGTGTCCAACACCGCCTTTAACGAAGTCCGCCGCCTCAAAGCCGAACACAAAGACATCCCTGTCTACCTCGTTGCCGAAGACATGTGCGCTTCCGGCTGCTACTACATTGCCGCCGCAGCCGACAAAATTTACGCCGACCCTTCCAGTATTGTCGGCAGCATCGGCGTGATCGGCGGCGGTTTCGACTTTACCGGCCTGATGGACAAAGCCGGTGTCAAACGCCGTCTGAAAACCGCCGGCAGCAACAAAGGCATGGGCGACCCTTTCACGCCTGAAACGCCGGCACAAACCCAAATTTGGGAAACCATGTTGGGCGATATCCACCAAGAATTCATCAAAGCCGTCAAACTCGGCCGTGGCGCAAGGTTGAAAGACAAACAGTATCCCGATGTTTTCAGCGGCCGCATCTACACCGGCAAAGAAGCCAAACAGGTCGGCCTGATTGACGACTTCGGCAGCATTTACAGCGTTGCCCGCGATGTTGTCAAAGCCCCCGAGCTGGTCAACTACACGCCGCAAGACGATTTCAGCAAAATGCTCAGCCGCCGCTTCGGAGCGGAAGTGAAGGCCAAAGTCAAAGAAACTTTGTCTGAAATTTGGTAAACCAAAAAACCAAAAGGCCGTCTGAAACCCAATTAGGGCTTCAGACGGCCTTTTATATGGTTTTTAAAACAAAACGCTGATTATTGTCCAAATATTTATCGGCTTCATCAAACCGACAAGCACATATCCCCTGATGATGCTTTTACGGGAACACATTACGCCTGCAAACGATTAAACCTCCACATTTCAGACGGCCTGTTCCTGCATATTATGCGCCATATCAAGCGCGGCTTGGACGGCGGTAATCAGGCTGCCGGAATCGGCTTTGCCCGTACCTGCCAAACCCAATGCCGTGCCATGATCGACAGAAGTGCGGATAAAGGGCAGGCCGAGGGTGATGTTCACGCCTTCGCCGAAACCGGCGTATTTGAGCACCGGCAGCCCTTGGTCGTGATACATGGCGAGGACGGCATCGGCATCTTTGAGCAGGAAGGGTTGGAACACGGTATCGGCCGGATAAGGGCCGCGTGCGTCTATGCCTTTGGCCTGCAGGGCATGAAGTGCCGGAATAATGGTGTCAATTTCTTCGTGTCCCAAATGGCCGCCTTCGCCGGCGTGGGGATTGAGGCCGGTAACGAGGATGACCGGTTTGGCTATGCCGAACTTATGGCGCAGGTCGTGTTCAAGAATGCGGACAACCGACTCGATTAAAGGCTTCGTGATGGCGGCGGAAATATCTTTCAGCGGCAGATGGGTGGTGACCAATGCCACACGCAGGCCGCCGCCGGTCAACATCATGACGACTTGTTTGGCATGGCTTTTTTCGGCGAGGTATTCGGTATGGCCGCTGAAAAAGCCGTTGCCTGCGTGGGCATCGTTGATGATGCCTTTATGCAGCGGCGCGGTCACCATACCGGCAAACAGGCCGTCTGAAATGCCTTGATACGCGGTATCCAGCAGTCGGAGGACATACGCGGCATTGGCAGGATTGAGTTCGCCCGCCCGACACTCGGCATCTAAGGGAATGTGCAGAACTTCGAGTTCGCCCTTGGGCAACGGATCAGCCGCTTGGGCTTGAAAGTCGCGCAGGATGACGGATTTGCCAAGCTGTTCGGCCCTGTTTACCAACAGGTTTTTGTCGCACAAAACAACGGGGCGGCAAGGAAGGTCGGCGAAAGCCAAATCAAGGCAGATGTCGGGGCCGATGCCGGCCGGTTCGCCGGATGTGATGGCGAGAATGGGAGCAGTCATGGTGTTTCTCGGTACGGGTTACAGTATTTAGACAACAGTCAGGCAAAATGCCTGCCCTACTTTTGCAGATTAACACAAATACAAAAAGGCCGTCTGAAAACAGTTTTTGCTTGGTTAAACTGTTTTCAGACGGCCTTGGCTGTTTACCGTTTTACACTTAAGAACGGCGGCCGATCATGCGGTATAAAACGTCGTGGCCTTGAATGCGGTGAACAACGACCATAGCAATGTGGCCGGCGACAAGCGCGAAGAGCAGCCAGCCGAGCTTGCCGTGCGCCATATTGCCGAGGTTGGACATCCATTCGATTTTTTCAGGCGAACCCTGCATCACTTCGACACCGAATACTTTCAACGGGCCGCGACCGCCGCCGTATTGGCGGATCATGCCGATAACGGGAACGGCGAGCATGAGGACGTAAAGGGCAAGGTGGCCTGCTTTGGCGGCAAAGCCGTCGGCGGCAGGACGTTTGGACGCATTGAGCAAAGCCCAAACAATACGCACGGCAATCACCAGCAGCGTGATGAAACCGATGGATTTATGTACGCCGAAGAGCGATTTGACCCATTCTTCGCCATCGTAGATGGTCCAAACGGTAATAGTGGAGAGGATGCCGATGAAACCGAGTACGGTCAGCCAATGCAACGCGCGCGCGACGGCATCGTAGGTTTGTGGGCGTGTAGCAGTCATAATGTTTCCTTGTTTTTGATTTGTTTGGTTTTTTGAATCGGCGGCATTGTAACAAAAATGCCCAACCAATTATGTTGCCTTTTTGAAGAGATTTCGTAAATGTTTGGAAAATTTGAAGAAACGGCGGTTGTATCCGTCAGGCTGCCCGGGCCGTCTGAAAACAAGGGCAGGAATACCACCTCCTATGCCGAACTCGGGCTAAAATAGGCGTTTTTATTCTAGGGTACGCATCAATGCAGGTTTGGATTCGGCGGTTTGCGCTGTTGCTTCTGCCTTTGGGTTTCTTGGCGGTCATGGTGGCCGCGCCTTTGCTGTCGTTGGCGTTTTACGACGGCGAAGGCGCTTGGGCGGAAGTGGTGGCCGATGACTATATGCGCCTGCGCTTGGGCTGGACGGTGGCGCAGGCGGTTTTGACCTGCGTCTTGGTCACGGCTTTAGGCGTGCCTGCGGCGTGGGTGCTGGCACGGATGGACTTCGCCGGACGGCGCACGGTTTTGCGCCTGCTGATGCTGCCTTTTGTGATGCCGACTTTGGTGGCGGGCATGGGCGTGCTCGCCTTGTTTGGCGCACATGGTATGCTGTCGGCAGGCTGGCAGGACACGCCGTGGCTGCTGATTTACGGCAATGTGTTTTTCAACCTGCCGGTTTTAGTGCGCTCGGCGTATCAGGGATTTGTGCGAGTGCCGCAGGCGCGGTTGCTGTCGGCGCAATCTTTGGGCGCGGACGCGTGGCGGCGGTTTGTCTGGGTCGAATGGCCGGTGGTTCGTGCGTGGGTTGCCGGCGGTGCGTGCCTGGTGTTTTTATATTGTTTTTCAGGCTTCGGACTGGCCTTGCTGCTCGGCGGCGAACGTTTTGCAACGGTGGAAGTGGAAATCTACCGGCTGGTGGCGTATGAGTTGGACATGGCGCGTGCGTCGGTGTTGGTGTGGCTGGTGCTGGCGGTTACGGCCGCGGCAGGCGGTTTGTATGCGTATTGGAGCAAACGCGTGGCTGTGGATAAGTCGGTCTCGCCTTTGCCTCC
>CAUSHT010000055.1:0-8916 GCA_963531275.1 uncultured Neisseria sp. | reverse complement strand
CGCACGGCCACGCGTTTGTTCCAGTTGTAGCCGGCGTTGATGCCCCAGATGCCGTAAGAAGCAACTTGTGCCTGACTGTCGGACAGTTTGGCGATGTTGCCCTGTCCGTGCAGTTCGATGTCGTTTACGGCAACGCTGCGCGGTTTGGTGCGGCCGTAGTGGGTAAAGGTCAGGTTGGCGTCGAAACGTTCGTTCGGCGTCCAGGCCAGCGTGCTGTTGATGGTGTACTTCGGTACCAGCGACAGGGGGTTGCCTTTCGCATCTACGGATTTGCGCATGTAGGTGAAGTTATTGCTCCATTTCAGCGTGTCGTGCAGGGGCAGTACGAGGTTGCCTTCGATACCTTCGATGGTGGCTTTGGGTGTGTTCGACCATTCGAGCAGCCAGTTGCCATTGCTGTTGATGGCAAGCGGGCGTTCTCCGATGACGATTTTATTGCGGTAGGCGTTGTGGAAATAGGTGGCGGAAGCCTGCCAGCCGTTGCGGGTGAATTCTGCGCCGATTTCTTTGTTGACGCTGGTTTCGGGTTTCAGGTTGGCGTTGCCCATGTAGTAGCAGCTCAGGCTGCGTCCGCCTGCGGCCAGCGGGCAGCCGAGCCCACGGGTGTATAAAATAAATTCGGGGTTGCTCTGATACAGGTTCGGGGCTTTGTAGGCACGGGCGATGCCGCCTTTAATCAGCCAGTTTTCGCCGATTTGCTGCGAGAAGTTTAATGCGGGACTCCAATTGCCGCCGCTGACGCTGTTGTGGTCGAAGCGGAGTGCGGGAATCAGGTGGGTTTTGCCAGTCAGCGAAATATTGTCTTCAATGTAGGCAGCCCAGTTGCGCTGGGAGGTTTTGCTGCCACGGTGTTCCGATACGCCGGGGAAGGTGTTGACAATCACGCGCGGCAGCCGGCCGGGGCCACCCGGAATGCGGTCTGTCAGACTTTGCGAGTTAGAGGCGGGATCGTCCAGTTTGCTGTCGGTAAATTCTGCGCCAACGGTTAGGACGTTGTCCACGCCGAGTTTGAACGGAATATTCGCTTCGCTGCTGAAGCGTAGGTTTTTCAGACGGCTTTGAACAAAATCCAAGCCTGTGTAGCTGCCTTCGGGGCCGCCTGCCAGGCCTTCGGGCAGGTGGCTGTTGGTGGTGCGTTCGTAGCTGATGATGTTTTTGGTGTCGCCCCAATCCCATGCGCCGTCATGCGTCAGTGAGAAGGCGGAACGGTAGAGGCGGGCGGTTTCGGCTTTGGAACCAACCAGGCCGTTATACAGTGCCAATGTGTTGGCCGGCGGGTTGCTGTTTTGCGTGTCGCCGTTGTAGATGTTGCCCTGGCGGCTGTAGCTGCTGTCGAAAACCAGGGTTTGCGACGGGCTGATTTTCCATTGCAGACGGCCGGCAATGTCTTTGTTGCGTACGCCTTCCACGCCTGCCGCAACCAGCCTGCCGCTGCGTCCGGCGTTGATGTCGGCGGAGTCGGCATCGGTTTTATTCAGGTTGCCGTAAATGCGGAAGCCCAAAGTATCTTGAATAATCGGGCCGCTCAAATTAAAGCCGATACGGCGGGTCGCGCCCTCTTTGCTGTCTTGCGGCTGATTGGCGTAAAGATTGACTTGGCCTTTAAATTCTTTAGACACTTTTTTGGTGACAATATTGACCACACCGCCCATCGCGCCGGAGCCGTAACGTGTTGCCGCCGGACCGCGTAAGACGGTAATGGATTCAATCTCTTCAACCGGTACCCAGTTGCTGTCGCCACGCGTATTGCGTTCACCGCGCATACTGATACGCTCGGACTGGCGCGAATTAACCGGCTTGCCGTCAATCAAAATCAAAGTGTTTTCAGGGCCCATACCGCGCAAGTCGATTTGGCGTTTGTTGCCACGCTGACCTGTTGCCGTATTACCGGTCAGGTTGACACCCGGCATGGTGCGGACAAATTCGGAAATATCATTGGCTGCAGGGCGTTTGTCGATATCGTCTTTAGATATACGCGATACGCCGAGCGACTGTTGCAACTGCTTCTCGGCAGTAACGTAAACGGTATCGACTTCAGCCTGCTCAACGGCTTTCTCTTCAGCTGCGTGTGAGAATGCACTAATTAACGCCAAAGGCAAAATGGCGAGTGTGAATGTTTTCATTGCATTGTTTCTCTTGGTTTTGTTTGTTTAAAATTAAAATAAAAATTATTCGAGATTTTAAATAAACTTAACAGAATTTTCAATGCAATTAAGAGTGATTTACAATTAAAAGTTAAATTGTGCTAATAGAAATAACAAAATACCAAACAACTAAAAAGGCCGTCTGAACCGGCATGAAACGAAATCCGAGATTCCTATCATACCGTTCAGACGGCCTTATTCAATTTTTAATTATTTGCCTGCTGCTTTTTGCAGAATAGCATACAATTCGTCTTTGAGTTTGAGTTTGGCTTTTTTCAGCTCTTCAATCTCTTCGGCACCGCTGGTAACAGGGTTGTTAACCAAACCGGTGATTTTATCGTCCAGCTCATTGTGCTCGTCAAACAAACGGGCAAAGTGTGCATCCTCTTGTTTCAGTTTAGAAATCAAATCGCGATATTCTGGAAACATTTTGTTTTCCTCTCTTGTTAATTAAATAAAAAAGTACTGCGGTCAAAAACTAGGACGAATCAATCTTTAGCTTCATTATAACAAACACGGGCGTTTTATCCAGTCTTTTTTAAGTCGAAACTGTTTTACATCAAAATTAATAATATCAACATAAGTTAGCGCCAAAATAGAAAGAAACGGCTTTATAGACGGCTTGCCGACTTGGGCATACAATCGGGCTTATGCGTTTACACAATGGCCGAACCACCCTATTCCGTCATATCAACGGCATGGACGGACAATTTATCCTGCTTGAAAACCATCCTTCATGGATGCCGGTCAATGATGCCGATTTCAACCATGCCGCGCCCCTGCCCGACGGTTTGGCTGTACACGAAGAATCGTTTTATCCATTTGAAAAAATAGATGCCGAATCGGCAGACAATATCAAAATCTTCAGTGAAGAAGCCCTACGGCTGGAGAAAGAACGATTAAATGCGGTAGCCTTGGTAGAACTGGCAAAAAATCTTAAAGCCGCCCAAGCAGAAGCCGATTTAGCCGCGCTTCTGGAAAAAATGGATTTTCATTTAAAACAAGATGATATTTTCAAATAAACCCTTCAATATCAGGCCGTCTGAAACCAAACACCAGACACAATTGTTGACAATGCAAGAAAAATAGTTCATCTTGAACCAATTCGCAGCACTCCATCCTATATTTTCAGCCCATCACAAAGGAATCGAGAACATGTTTTCAAAAAGCGTTACCCTCGCACAATATGACCCCGATTTGGCAGCAGCCATCGCCCAAGAAGACAAGCGCCAGCAAGACCACGTCGAGCTGATCGCCTCTGAAAACTACGTCAGCTGTGCCGTTATGGAAGCCCAAGGTTCGCAATTGACCAACAAATATGCTGAAGGCTATCCTGGCAAACGCTACTACGGTGGCTGTGAATACGTTGATATTGTTGAACAATTAGCGATTGACCGCGTAAAAGAACTGTTTGGCGCCGCTTATGCCAACGTTCAACCGCACTCCGGCTCGCAAGCCAACCAAGCCGTATATGCTTCTGTTTTGAAACCGGGCGACACCATTTTGGGTATGTCTCTGGCACACGGCGGCCACTTGACCCACGGCGCAAGCGTTAACATCTCCGGCAAACTCTACAACGCCATTACTTATGGTTTGGATGAAAATGAAGTTCTCGATTATGCCGAAGTAGAACGCTTGGCTCTTGAACACAAACCCAAAATGATTGTGGCCGGTGCATCTGCCTACGCGTTACAAATCGACTGGGCAAAATTCCGCGAAATCGCCGATAAAGTCGGCGCATACCTCTTTGTCGACATGGCGCACTATGCCGGTCTGATTGCCGGCGGCGAATATCCTAACCCGGTGCCATTCTGCGACTTCGTAACCACCACCACCCACAAAACCCTGCGCGGCCCTCGCGGCGGTGTGATTTTGTGCCGTGACAATACTCACGAAAAAGCTCTGAACTCTGCTATCTTCCCAAGCCTGCAAGGCGGACCGCTGATGCACGTTATCGCCGCCAAAGCCGTAGCATTTAAAGAAGCGTTGCAACCTGAGTTCAAACAATACGCAAAACAAGTGAAAATCAATGCTGCCGCCATGGCGGAAGAGTTGGTTAAACGCGGTTTGCGCATCGTTTCCGGCCGTACTGAAAGCCACGTTTTCCTCGTTGACCTGCAACCGATGAAAATCACCGGCAAAGCCGCCGAAGCCGCTTTGGGCAAAGCTCACATCACCGTCAACAAAAACGCTATTCCAAATGATCCGGAAAAACCATTCGTTACCTCCGGCATCCGCATCGGCTCCGCCGCCATGACCACACGCGGCTTTGACGAAGCCGACGCGCGCGTATTGGCGAACTTGGTTGCCGACGTATTGGCCAATCCTGAAGACGAAGCCAACCTCGCCAAAGTCCGCGAACAAGTGACTGCTTTGTGCAATAAATATCCGGTTTACGGCGCATAAGCATTTCCGACTTGGATAAAATATTAGGCCGTCTGAATGTTCAGACGGCCTTTTTTTATTTCAACTTTTCTTTTAAATTTCAAAACTGTTTGTTTCGCTGACTTTGCGTATCATGCCTGCCGCGACAGTATGGTTGGTGGCTTCGTCAATCAAAATAAACGCGCCTTGGGCATGGTTGTCCTCGTATGCGGCGGCAGCAAGAGGCTGTTGGGTTTTGAAACTGACGCTGCCGATGTCGTTGAGCTTGAGCGTTTCGGCGGATTCGACGCGGCTGAGGGTGTTCACGTCCCAAACGTAGGCAATTTCGCTGATTTTTACGGGCGTGGTTTGGGTAGTGTGCTTCAGTAAATATTTACGGCGCAGATTGAGCGGAATATCGTCAAACCAGCAAAGCGCGGCTTGAAATTGTTGTTCGGGAACAATGGCACTGTCGGCTGAAACAATGCTGTTGCCGCGTGAAATATCGATGTCCGTATCCAAAACAACAGTCAACACTTCCCCTGCCTCGGCAGATTCGTTTTTACCGTTTGCATTATAGATCTCGGTAACCTTGGCAACATGGCCGCTGGGCAGGACTTTAACTTCATTGCCCACTTTCAGACGGCCCGCTTCCAATCTGCCTTGATAACCGCGGAAGTCGTCGCTGCTGCTGCCGTCTTGGCGCGCCACACGTTGTACGGGAAAATGCGTGGCTTGGTCGGCGGCGTTTTGACGGTTGACAGGCAGGCTTTCAAGCAAAGGTAGAAGCGGCAAACCTTGATACCACGGGGTTTGACTGCTTGCATTGACGATATTGTCGCCTTTTAAGGCGCTGATGGGCAGGAAGTAGATTTGGGCTTGGAGGCCGATTTGTTCCGCCAGTTTGCGGTAGGCTTCGGTAATGGCTTGATATTTGGCTTCGTCAAAGTCGAGCAGGTCGAGTTTGTTGACAGCGACGATGATGTTGGGGCAGCCCAAGAGCTTCAAAATTGCGCTGTGGCGTTTGGTTTGCGGCAGGAGGACTGGCTCGCTGCCTGAAAAATCGACGCGAGTGGCATCAACCAAAATAATGGCAGCATCGGCAGTCGATGCGCCGGTAACCATATTACGCGTGTATTGCTCATGTCCCGGCGTATCGGCAATGATGAATTTGCGTTTGGGCGTGGCGAAATAACGGTAGGCGACGTCAATGGTAATTCCTTGTTCGCGCTCGGCGGCAAGGCCGTCTGTCAGGCTGGCAAAATCGGGCGTTTCGCCGTTTTCGGCAGCGCGGTTGAGCTTGTCAATCTGGTCGGTCAGCAAGGTTTTGCTGTCGTAGAGCAGGCGGCCGATGAGCGTGGATTTGCCGTCATCGACACTGCCGGCGGTAATGAAGCGTAAAAGCGGAGCGGAAGCTGCGGTCATGATTCTTTCCCATTTCTCGTGATTTCTCAAACTGACTGCTACTTTAAACAGGCCGTCTGAAAATGGGAAAGAATGTTTGGTTGTTAAAAAAGCTGTTTTCGTTATATCGCAAAGCGATGGGATATTGCCTCACGCCATCCGTTTTCTCCGGGTCGCCAACCAACACACAATCGACCCTAAGCACACCATTCCCGCCCCCTGCCAAAACGTTATGGACAACGGCGCGCTAATCACAAATGATGACACCACCGCAGACAACACTGGAATGAAATAAGATGCACCAGCCAATACGGTCAGGTTGCCACGCGAAATACCGATATTCCATACTGCATAGCCCAAACCCATGCAAGCTGCGGCGGCAACGGCATAGCCGAGCGATACGGCGTCAAAATTCAACGTATCCGCGCCGCTGAGAAAATACTCTATCCACAACAATATCGACACCAGCGCAAAGAAAAAGCCAACGCTACTGCCTTCCGCTTTCACACGTGCCGTCAGCGTACAATATGCCGCCCAAAGCACGGCATCTACAAATGCCATGATATAGCCGCCGGGATTGGTGCGGACATTGTGGTAAATACCGGAAACCGACAAGCCGACATCGCCGCCCAGTACAGTAGCAATCCCCAAAAACGACAGCACAAAGCCGATGACTATCCACCATTTTGACGGCTGTTTGTTGAAATATACCGCCCCGACGATGGTAAACGTCGGCCACAAATAATTCACCATGCCGATTTCCACCGCCTGTCTTGCGTTTTGTGCAAAGCCAACCGACAACGACAAACACAATTCGCAACCGACAAAAAACACGCTTGCCCAAAACAGATAGCTGCGGTTGTAATTGCGCAAATGCGGCCGACCGAAAATCAGCCAAATCAATACGGTGGACAGGGTATACATCATTGCCGCGCCACCCACTGCCCCCATATGCAGGCTCAAAGAGCGTATCAGAGAAATGACGAAGCTCCACAAGGCAACGGCAAGCAGCCCGATGGCAGTGGCTTGTTTGGATGAAATATTTTGAGATAAGAAATGAATCATGGCGTATGTGTTGAAGATGGTTTTATTAGGTTTATCGTAGTTTGAATATATCGTTTCTACATTAATTATTTTAACGGTTTCAAGGCCGTCTGAAAATGATTGTTTCAGACGGCCTTCTATTTGCAATTAGTCCTAAATATGACTATAATCCGCATCCAATTAGTCAATATAGAGACCAATTTATGAATCAGATCGACCAACTCGGTATGCGCATCAGCCGCATAGACAGCGCATTCGACCAATGGATTAAACAGCAAAACACCAACTACAACACTTTAGCCGTTCTCTACACCTTGGCCACCGAAGGCAGCCGCACTCAAAAATACATAGGCGAAGAATGGAGCCTGCCCAAGCAAACCGTTTCCGGCACATGCAAAACGCTGGCGGAACAAGGCTTGCTGACATTTCACGAAAGCGAACAAGACAAACGCGAACGCCTATTGTCGCTGACCGAGCAAGGCAAGGAATACGCCGCACCATTGGTGCAAAACATGCAGGAATTCAGCAAACGAATTTTTACCGCCTTCGGTGAAAAACGTGTAGCCCGACTGTTTGCCGATTTGGACGCGTTGGCCGAATTAATGGCGCAAACCCTCAATACTAAATAAGGAGGGCAGCCATGTGGAAAATGTTGAAACACATCGGTCAAACACACCGCCGCAAACTCATCACAACCTTCTCTCTCGTCGGCTTGGATAATCTGCTCTTGCTGGTATATCCCGTGTTTGGCGGCTGGGCGATTAATGCTGTTATGGAAGGCAACGTCTGGCAGGCAATGTTGTATGGTGTGGTGATTTTATTAATGTGGATAATCGGAGCTGCCCGCCGAGCAGCCGATACGCGTACGTTTACCCAAATCTATACCGAAATCGCCGTCCCGGTTGTCTTGGAACAGCGCAAACGAGAAGTACCGCATTCCGCCATTACTGCACGCGTCGCCCTATCGCGTGAGTTTGTCAGTTTTTTTGAAGAACACCTGCCCATCGCTGCTACTTCGCTGGTCTCCATCTTCGGTGCATGTATGATGTTACTGATATTGGAATTTTGGGTGGGCGTATTGGCTATCGCGATACTTGCCCTGTTTTTATGGTTGCTGCCGCGTTTTGCCGCCATCAGCGAAAACCTATATTTCCGTTTAAACAACCGGCTTGAACGCGACAACCACCTTATCCGCGACAGCAACGAGCATCAGCTCTACCGCCACTATGGCTGGGTTGCCAAACTACGCGTGCTGATTTCCAACCGCGAAGCCTTAGGCTATCTCAGTATCGGCATGGCGATGAGCGTATTGTTTGGCTTCGCCTTTATACACATGACGCTTAAAGGCTACGGAAGCGCCGGCCATATCTATTCCGTCAGCACTTATTTATGGATGTTTGCAATGAGCTTGGACGATGTACCGCGCTTGGTCGAACAATACTCCAATCTAAAAGACATCGGACAACGCGTTGAACTCTCGGAAGAAAACATTTTTTCCAAGGCCGTCTGAAACCTTAACACACTATCAGGACATATTATGAGTTGGTTTTATTTAATCTTAGCCGGTATGCTGGAAATCGGCTGGCCATTGGGCTTAAAGCTGGCACAACAGGAAGGCTACCGCTGGCATGGCTTTGCCGCCGCGCTTGCCTGCATTGCCAGTAGCGGATACTTCCTTTACCTTGCCCAAAAAAGTATTCCAATGGGTACGGCCTACGCCGTCTGGACTGGCATAGGCGCGGCAGGGGCGTTTTTAGTGGGCGTTGTATTTTTCAACGATGCCGCCAACTTCGGCCGCTGGCTCGGCGCATTCTTAATTATTTCAGGCGTCATCGTCATGAAACTTTCCAGCCATTAAAAAACCGCAAAGGCCGTCTGAAACTAAGACGGCCTTCTTATATTCCGAATATAACGAAATCATCTTAAATTAAAACCAAGCATTCTTTCCTTTTTTCAGACG
>CAUSHT010000054.1:0-8973 GCA_963531275.1 uncultured Neisseria sp. | reverse complement strand
TCGTCCGCCGCGTTATCAATCACTTCCTGACAGATATGGGTCGGGCTGTCGGTACGGGTGTACATGCCGGGACGTTCTTTGACCGGCTCCAAGCCTTTGAGGACGGTAATGCTGGATTCGCTGTATTGATTGTTTTTAGCCATAGGAATAATGTAAAGGCCGTCTGAAAGGAAGAAAAACAACGCTTTCAGACGGCCTGAAAGCGTTGGGGTTATAGGTTTTCTATTGGATTGCGACGGATAAATTCTTCATAGCTTTCTATGCCGCGCAAGAAACGGGAAAGTTCGGTCAATGCGCCCAAATACACGCCGCGCTTGAAGTCGATGACTTCGTCAACCGGCGCCCAGTATTGATGCCAACGCCAGCCGTCGAATTCAGGATGATGGCAGGCGCGGAGGTTGACGTCGCTGTCGCGGCCGACCAAACGCAAAAGATACCAAATCTGTTTTTGTCCGCGATACGAACCGCGCCATTCGCGGCGCACCCAGTGGCTGGGCACGTCATAGCGCAGCCAGTCGCGCGTGCGGCCGATAATTTTGACATGTTGCGGCAGCAGGCCGACTTCTTCGTACAACTCGCGGTACATGGCGGTCTCAGGGCTTTCGCCCGGCTTGATGCCGCCTTGCGGAAACTGCCAAGAATGTTCGCGTACGCGTTTGCCCCAAAAGACTTCGTTACGTTCGTTAATCAGGATAATACCGACATTGGGGCGATAGCCTTCTCTGTCTAACACGGTGTCGCCCTTCATTAAATTCAATCGTGCAATTTTCCCACAAATTGGGCGGTTTTGACAAATCTTGAGGCCGTCTGAATAAGCACACAGTTTTTTCCAGACGGCATGAAACCGTTTCTGAAAAAATGTTGTTTATGAATAAAACCATAGCTTCAGGCCGTCTGAAAAGGGAGAATTTTTTCTGCTTTAAGGTCTTGCATTCAAAAGCTTTTTGCCGTTTAATGCGAACCTTGCTGAATCAAGGGCAAAGGACACATGCCGGCCGCCCCCACAGTTTCCCTTTTGTAAGTGGCATCTGCCACCGCTGCAATATTTTTACCCCCCGAACAAAAGGTCTGAAACCATGAAAAAATCTTTGATGGCGGCGGCAATCGTGAGCCTCGTCTTGACTGCGTGTAGCGGTGGAAAAGAAACCGCCGCAGAATCTTCCGCATCTCAAACTCAAACTTCTTCCTCTCAAACGGATAAACTCAATATCTACAACTGGTCGGATTATGTCGATCCTGCCACGCTGTCTGCGTTTGAAAAAAATACGAATATCAATGTCCGCTACGATTACTACGACAGCAACGAAGCACTGGAAGCCAAGCTGCTGACCGGCAAGTCGGGTTATGACTTGGTTGCGCCTTCTATTGCCAATGTCGGCCGTCAGATTAAAGCCGGCGCGTATCAAAAAATCGACAAATCGCAAATTCCCGATTACGCCAATATTGATCCTGATTTGTTGAAAATGATGGAAACCGTCGATCCGGGCAACGAATATGCCGTCCCTTATTTTTGGGGCATCAATACGCTGGCGATTAACAAGCAGCAGGTTCAAAAGGCTTTGGGTACGGATAAACTGCCTGAAAACGAATGGGATTTGGTGTTCAATCCTGAATACACCCAAAAACTGAAATCCTGCGGCATCAGCTATTTCGACAGCGCCATCGAGCAGATTCCTTTGGCTTTGCATTATTTGGGCAAAGATCCGAACAGTGAAAACCCTGACGACATCAAAGCAGCTGTCGATATGATGAAAAAAGTGCGCCCCGATATCAAACGCTTTACCTCATCCGGCTATATCGACGATATGGCGGCCGGTAATCTTTGCGTATCGGTAGGCTACGGCGGCGACCTCAATATTGCCAAAACCCGTGCCAAAGAAGCCGGAAACGGCGTCGAAGTCGAAGTATTGGCGCCGAAAAGCGGCGTCGGTATTTGGGTGGATTCGCTGATGATTCCGCGTGATGCGCAAAATGTGGCCAATGCACACAAATACATCAATCACACGCTCAATCCGGAAACAGCGGCCAAAAACGGCAACTATGTGACTTATGCTCCGGCCAGCCGTCCGGCGCGTGATTTGATGGATGAAAAATACACCTCTGACGAATCGATTTTCCCAAGTAAAGAATTGATGGAAAAAAGCTTCATCGTCTCCCCTAAGTCAACCGATGCGAGCAAACTCAGCGTTCGCCTATGGCAGGCTTTGAAAGCAGGGCGATAATTAAAATTGAAATTTGAATACTCAGGCCGTCTGAAACAGTTTTTCAGACGGCCTGAGTGTTATAATTGTCAACACTTTTCAAATATCCTATCAGGAGAAACAGTGTTATGAACAATTCAGTCATCACCGTCATCGGCAAAGACCGTGTGGGCATTGTGTACGACGTTTCCAAAATTTTAGCGGAAAACCAAATCAATATTCTCAACATCAGCCAACAGCTGATGGACGACTTTTTTACCATGATTATTTTGGTGGACACTTCAAAATGCACCAAATCGCGTCAAGAAATTTTGGATTTGTTTGCGGAAGAGAGCAAAAAACTCGCGCTTGATATCCGTATGCAAAACGAAGAAATCTTCCAAGCCATGCACCGTATTTAAGTCGGAGGGAGAGCCATGAGTATTCAATCCGGCGAGATTTTAGAAACCGTCAAAATGGTGGCCGACCAGAACTTTGACGTGCGCACCATTACCATCGGCATTGATTTGCACGACTGCATCAGCAGCGATATCAATGTGTTGAACCAAAATATTTACAATAAAATCACCACAGTCGGCAAAGACTTGGTGGCGACGGCAAAATATCTGTCTGCCAAATACGGCGTACCGATTGTGAATCAGCGCATTTCTGTTACGCCGATTGCCCAAATCGCGGCGGCAACCAAAGCCGATTCTTACGTCAGCGTGGCGCAGACTTTGGACAAAGCAGCCAAAGCCATCGGCGTGTCCTTTATCGGCGGCTTTTCTGCGCTGGTGCAAAAAGGTATGTCTCCTTCGGACGAAGTGCTGATCCGTTCCATTCCCGAAGCGATGAAGACTACCGATATCGTGTGCAGCTCCATCAATATCGGCAGCACGCGCGCCGGTATCAATATGGATGCGGTCAAGCTGGCAGGCGAAACCATCAAACGCACGGCTGAAATCACGCCCGAAGGTTTCGGCTGTGCCAAAATTGTTGTGTTCTGCAATGCAGTGGAAGACAACCCGTTTATGGCGGGCGCGTTTCACGGTTCGGGAGAGGCGGACGCCGTTATCAATGTCGGCGTATCCGGCCCGGGTGTCGTAAAAGCCGCGTTGGAAAATTCAGATGCAACGACATTGACCGAAGTTGCGGAAGTAGTGAAGAAAACAGCTTTCAAAATCACCCGCGTGGGCGAACTCATCGGCCGTGAAGCCTCAAAAATGCTGAATATCCCGTTTGGTATTCTCGACTTGTCGTTGGCGCCAACCCCTGCTGTCGGCGACTCAGTGGCGCGCATTCTTGAAGAAATGGGCTTGAGCGTATGTGGTACGCACGGCACGACGGCAGCTTTGGCATTGCTGAATGATGCTGTGAAAAAAGGCGGCATGATGGCTTCCAGTGCGGTCGGCGGTTTGAGCGGCGCATTTATCCCTGTTTCGGAAGACGAGGGCATGATTGCGGCTGCTGAAGCCGGTGTGCTGACACTGGACAAACTCGAAGCCATGACAGCCGTCTGCTCCGTTGGTTTGGACATGATTGCCGTTCCCGGCGATACGCCTGCGCACACTATTTCCGGCATCATCGCTGACGAAGCCGCCATCGGCATGATCAACAGCAAAACCACTGCCGTGCGTATTATTCCGGTAACCGGTAAAACCGTCGGCGACAGCGTCGAGTTCGGCGGCCTGTTGGGCTACGCGCCTGTTATGCCGGTTAAAGAAGGCTCGTGCGAAGTGTTCGTCAACCGAGGCGGTAGAATCCCGGCTCCTGTTCAGTCAATGAAAAACTGATTGGATTGATGAATAAAAAAAGGTCGTCTGAAATTGATTTTCAGACGGCCTTTTATGTTCACAGGCTGATTATTTGAACATATTTTTAATAATGCCCATTACGCTGCGGGAAATGGCGTTGGTGACTTGGCGGTTGATTTGGCTGCCGATGGCATCGGCAACGTTGTAGCCCAAACCTTGGCCAGATTTTTTACGTCCGCCGCTCAAGCCGCCGATCAGTCCGCCGAGGATGCCGGGATCGGCATTGGCAGCTTCTTTTTCTGCGGCTTTTTGCGCTTTTTCCTGCTCTTTGGCGGCATTTTCAGCTTCTTTTTCAGCGGCTGCTTGGCTGTCTGCTTCGGCCAGTGCTTCAAAAGCGGAGTAGTTGTCCACCATATCTTTATAGGTTGGATACAAATCGTCGTTTTGGAACAAACGGTTGCGCTCTTCTGCGGCAAGCGGGGTCAGGGCGGATTGCGGCGGCAGGATGAGGGCGCGTTCTACCGGCTCAGGCATACCTTTTTCATCAAGGAAGGAAACGAGGGCTTCACCGACGCCGAGTTCGGCAATCGCTTCGGCAACTTTGATGTTTGGGTTGCTGCGGAAGGTTTCGGCAGCGGCTTTGACTGCTTTTTGGTCGCGCGGTGTAAAGGCACGCAGGGCGTGTTGTACGCGGTTACCCAGTTGGCCGAGAATGGTATCGGGCAAGTCGAGCGGGTTTTGGGTAACAAAATATACGCCCACGCCTTTGGAACGGATCAGGCGCACGACTTGTTCGATTTGTTCGACCAGCGCATTGGCGGCATTGTCGAACATTAAATGCGCTTCGTCGAAGAACATCACGAATTTTGGTTTGTCCAAATCGCCGACTTCGGGCAGGGTTTCAAACAACTCTGCCAGCATCCACAGCAAAAACGCGCTGTACATACGCGGCGAGCGCATCAGTTTTTCGGAATTAAGGATGTTGATGATGCCTTTGCCGTTGTCGGTTTGCATCCAGTCTTGCAGGTTGAGGGAAGGTTCGCCGAAGAATTTTTCTGCGCCTTCGTTTTCCAAAGTCAGCAGTTGGCGTTGAATCGCGCCGATACTGGCGGCAGAAACGTTGCCGTATTGCGTGCGGTATTCCGAAGCGTGGTCGGAAACGTGTTTCAGCATGCTGCGCAGGTCTTTCAAATCCAGAATGTGCCAGCCTCTGTCGTCGGCAACTTTGAACACGAGGTTGAGCAGGCCTTCCTGCGTGTCGTTCAGATTCATCAGGCGGGCCAAAAGCATAGGGCCCATTTCTGAAACGGTGACGCGTACGGGAATACCGGTTTCGCCGTAAACATCCCAAAAGCGCACGGGGAAATTTTGTAGCCATTGCTCGCCCAAATCAAACTCGGCGATGCGTTCGCCCACTTTGCCGCTGTTTGCACCGGCTTGCGCGATGCCCGACAAATCGCCTTTGACATCGACCAAGAATACAGGGATGCCTTCGCTGCTGAAGGCTTCCGCCATGCGGCGCAGGGTAACGGTTTTACCCGTACCGGTCGCACCGGCGATCAAGCCGTGGCGGTTGGCCATTTTGCCTTGGATTTCGAGCGTTTTCCCGTCGGCACGCGCAATTTGAAATGTAGTCATGATTATTCCTTAGAATCCGTGATGTGAAACAATTTGTTGTCTTAAAAAACAAGCATTTTAACGTTTGCGGCGAGGGGATTCAACCAAGCAAAGTTTCAGACGGCCTTAAGTTTTGCAAAGGTTTTTTTGCAGTGATTGGACAAGGTTGAAATCTGCTATAATTCCATCCAATCCGCAACCGTCTGACAAGGCGGTTGTTTTCTTTGTTTTTTGAATATTTTTTACGAAAGCGAAAGTCGGAATGACTGCACAACAAGCCCCTTTGGGCGAAAAAACCATGGCCGTGCTGATGGCGATGTTGGTCGCGCTGATGCCGTTTTCTGTCGATGCCTATCTGCCTGCGATTCCTGAAATGGCGAAGTCGCTGGGTTCGGACATCCACCGTATTGAGCAAAGCCTGAGCTTTTTTATGTTTGGCGTGGCATTTGGTCAGGTAGTTGGTGGGTCGATTTCGGATATTAAAGGCCGCAAACCTGTCGCCTTGGTGGGCTTGAGCATTTACTTTGCCGCCGTTGTCGGTTTGACGATGGTGAATAATGTCGAACAGCTGTTGAACTTGCGTGCCTTGCAGGCGTTTGGTGCGGGGATGACCGTGGTGATTTCCGGCGCGATGGTGCGCGATTATTATTCCGGACGTAAAGCCGCGCAGATGTTTGCCTTAATCGGTATCATTCTGATGATTGTGCCATTGATGGCGCCGATGATTGGTGCAGGCTTGCAGAATTTGGGCGGCTGGCGCATGATTTTCGGTTTTCTGGCCTGCTATTCGCTGCTGCTTTGGGGGTTGATGTGGTATTTCCTGCCCAAGCCGCACCAAAAAGGCAAAATCAGCATGGATGTGTTCGGCGTGGTGGCAGGCAGGTTTAAACGTGTTTTGAGAACGCGCGCCGCAATGGGCTATCTGTTTTTCCAAGCTTTCAGTTTTGGTTCGATGTTCGCCTTTTTGACCGAATCGTCGTTCGTGTACCAACACCTGTATCATGTTTCACCAAACCAATATGCTTGGATATTTGCGCTCAATATCATTACCATGATGTCGTTTAACCGCGTTACCGCATGGCGTTTGAAAACCGGTACGCATCCGCAAAACATCCTCAAATGGGGCATTATTGTCCAATTTGCCGCTAATCTGCTGATGACGGTTTTGGTATTGTCGCTGTCTTTGCCGCCTTTGTGGGCTTTGGTGCCATGCGTGATGTTTTCAGTCGGTACGCAAGGCTTGGTCGGAGCGAACACTCAGGCCTGCTTTATGAGCTATTTCAGCGCAGAGGGTGGCAGCGCAAATGCGGTTTTAGGCGTGTTCCAATCCCTTATCGGTGCATCGGTCGGCATGGCAACGACTTGGCTGCATAATGGTTCTGCCTTGGTGATGGCCGGTATGATGTTGAGTTCGACCGTGTGCGGTATCGTACTGTTGTGGGTTTGCTCGCATCAGGCTTGGGTGGAAAACGATAAAAAAGAATATGTTTAACCTTCAGGCCGTCTGAAAAACGGTTTCAGACGGCCTCAACTTTATATTTAAGAAATTAACCATGAGTACCAGCAAACAACGCCCCATCGGCGTATTCGATTCCGGTGTTGGCGGCTTGACCAACGTCCGCGCCCTGATGGAACGCCTGCCGATGGAAAACATCATCTATTTCGGCGATACCGCACGCGTTCCCTACGGCACCAAATCCCGCGCCACCATCGAAACCTTCGCCATGCAGATTGTCGATTTCCTGCTGGAAAACGATGTCAAAGCACTGGTTATCGCGTGCAACACCATCGCCGCCGTTGCCGGACAGAAAATCCGCCAAAAAGCAGGCAATATGCCCGTATTGGACGTCATCTCTGCCGGTGCAGAAGCCGCTTTGCAAACCACCAAAAACAACCGAATCGGTATTATCGCGACCAACACCACCGTCAACAGCAATGCCTACGCGCGCGCCATCCATTCGAAAAACAACGACACGCTGGTGCGCACGCAAGCCGCGCCCTTGCTTGTGCCATTGGTAGAAGAGGGCTGGCTCGATCACGAAGTCACCCGCCTGACCGTGCGCGAATATCTCAAGCCGCTTTTGGCAGACAACATCGACACGCTGGTGTTGGGTTGTACCCACTTCCCATTGCTCAAACCGCTTATCGGCCGCGAAGCACAAAACGTTACCTTGGTTGATTCCGCCATCACCACCGCCGAAGCCACCGCCAAAGCCTTAGCGCAAGCAGGTTTGCTAAACACGGAAAACGACAATCCAGATTACCGCTTCTACGTCAGCGATATCCCACTGCGCTTCCGCACCATCGGTGAACGCTTCTTGGGCAGAAGTATGGAGCAGATTGAAATGGTTACATTGGGTTGATGGGTAATATTAAAGGCCGTCTGAAATTTCAGACGGCCTTTTTGCTTTATAGCCAACTCGAACTTAAGCCACGAAATCCAAGCCTATGTCCAACGAGCGGCTACTGTGGGTCAGATAGCCGAGGGCGATGCCGTCCACGCCGGTTTGCGCCACGCTCTTCAGGCGGTTGAAGCCGATGCCGCCCGATGCTTCGCAATAGACGGTGTGGGGGTGGGCGGTTTGCGTGTGGCAGCGGTTTGCCGCTTCTTTCAGGGTTTCGTCGTCCATGTTGTCCAGCAAAATCCGTTCCGCGCCCGCCGCGATGGCTTCGTCCAGTTGTGCCAATGTGTCCACTTCGATTTCCACGCAGGTCAACGGTCCGACCGCCTGTTTTGCCTGCTGCACGGCTTGGGTGATGCTGTCGCAATAGGCAAGATGGTTGTCTTTGATGAGCACGGCGTCGTCCAAGCCCATGCGGTGGTTTACGCCGCTGCCTGCCCTGACGGCGTATTTTTGCAGGACGCGCAGCAGGGGGATGGTTTTGCGGCTGCATACGATGTCCACATTGTAACCGGCAACTTCGGCTACTGCGCGAGCGGTAGCGGTGGCGATGCCGCTCAAGTGTGTGAGGTAATTGAGTGCAGTGCGTTCGGCGGCGAGCAGCGCGCGGGCGTTTCCATCAACGCTAGCAAGCGTCTGACCTGCGTGAACGGCTTGTCCGTCTTGGATTTCAGCTTGGAAACGGACGGATGGATCCATCGTCTGAAAGGCGAGGCGCGCCAAGTCCATGCCTGCGATGACGCCGTCTTCGCGGCTGACGAGGAAGAGTTTGGCGGTTTTGTCGGGCGCGATGACGGCGGCGGACGTAATGTCGCCGCGCCTGCCCAAATCTTCGCTCAGGGCTTGTTCGACCATGGGGCGCAACAGGGTGTCGGGCAGGGGGAAGAGGGTGTTTTCAGACGGCATGGGGTTTCCTTTGTTGAAAAATATTGGTGTTGCGGCAAGGGTAAAACTTCATTTGAGGCCGTCTGAAAACGGGCTAACGGCTGCCCAGCGGCAGTCCGATGTCCGAAATCAGCC